>JAKALH010000384.1 GCA_021813225.1 Chloroflexota bacterium | reverse complement strand
ATGCCGTCAAAACCGTCCGAGACAACATAGCTGGTGTCAAGATCGCTCAGGTAACGGTCCACCAGCACCAGCGGTGTATGGTGCTCCATCAACAGCTTGACGCCCGGCGTCGAAGACGCGTTGCTGATCGGCATGACGATGACGCCGTCGGTGCCCATGCGCAACAACCTCTCCAGCTCCTGCTCTTCCATTCGCGGGTCTTCGCCGGAGTACCCGAACATGACGGCATAGCCGCGCGATTTGGCTGCGCGCTCCGCGCCCAGCAGGATGTTCATCTGCAGCGTGTCGCTGCGCGCGCAGAACACCAGACCGATCATCTTGTGCGTTTCAGGCAGGCTCGAACCGCGGTGTGCATCCGCTGACGCTGCGGTCGGCGCAGGAGTCGCACTGCTGCGGCGCACGAACGTTCCCTTTCCGCGGGTGCGTGTAATCAGACCATCCATCTCCAGACGATTGAGTGACTGCCTGATGGTGCTGCGGCTGACGCCGAACCGCTTGCACAGCTCGGCTTCGGTTGGCAGGCGGGCACCGGGCTGCAGATTCTCACGGGTGATTTCCTCACGGATCTGCCGTTCAACTTGCGCATAGAGCACGCCTGGACGCACCGCTGGTTCGCTTTCATCTTTGAACATGACACGGCTCCTTGCGTAAATGGTTAGTCCGTACAAAGGCGCAGCTATTATAGGCGATATGACACAGTTGGTAATAACCAATTCGCCTCACTGGTTGACTTGCCTGAAATCCGTGCATATAATCACTTTGCCTCAAGCCGAAAGGATTGGGAGTTGTCTGTCCGGCATAAACAAATCAGACCGCGTGCTGCGAATAAAGTGAGGCGCTGCCCATGATAGACGCCACAACCGGCAATGTAACAACCGTGCATGAGACACACCCCCTCAGCCGAAAGGAACGCTACAACCGCTGGCGATATCGCCACCGTCATGCCGTGGAAGGATGGGCCATCCTCACCCCTGTTCTCACTTACTACGGCATATTTTTTCTATTCCCGGTCATCGCCAGTCTGACGCTGAGTTTCATGAAGTGGTCGGGCTTGAGCGGTTCGCCGGAATGGGTCGGCATTGCCAACTACAGGCGCTTTCTGACAGACCCCACCTACATCACTATTATCACCAATACGATGGTGTTCGCTGTCTCCATCCTTGTGGTACAGACCGCGCTGGCAATCGTCATCGCGCTGATGCTGAACGCGAAAATTATGGGTCGCGGATTATTCCGCGCCGCATGGTACATCCCCACCCTCACATCCGGCGCTGTCATGGCGCAGGTAGCGTTTGTGTTCATCTCGCCAGCCGACGGCGTCATCAACATGGTGCTGCGGCAACTGAAGCTGCCGCCGATCATCTTCTACACACAGGTGGACTGGATGCGGGTGATCATCATCGCCTACTCGGTGTGGCGCGGTGTTGGCGGCGCTATTGTCCTGTACCTGGCCGCGTTGCAGGGCATTCATCCGGAATTGTACGAGGCGGCCCAGGTGGATGGCGCAAATGGCCGCCAGTTGTTCCGCTATATCACCCTGCCGCTGCTGACACCTATGACCGTATTCGTGCTCATCACCGGCATCATCGGCACGGCGCAGATATTCGAGACCGTGCTGTTCCTGAGTAAGGGCGGTCCGGCAAACCTGACCAACGTGCTGATGCTGCAGATCTATCAGGATGCTTTCGCCAATCAGAGCCTTGGGCTGGCCAGTGCCGGCGCGATGATCCTGGGCCTGCTGCTGATCGTATTCTCAACTTTCAATATGCGCATCCTGAGCCGCGGGCGCGTGGGAAATTAGGCGCTGAGGAGATTCCAGATGACGCCATCGAGACGGCCGCGCTTCAAAATCAGCAGGGGTATATTGTATGCACTGCTGATCATCACCAGCCTGGTGATGGCCTTTCCCCTGGTATTCATGCTCCTCGGTTCGATAGGCACGACGGCGGACTATACGCGCAGCCCGTGGCTGCCTGTCCCGTCTGCCCCGACGCTCGAAAACTACGGGATCATCCTCAATCCGGGCAAGACGGAAGTCTGGAAATGGGTTGTGAACACGCTGATACGCGCCGCCTGGTACATTTTGATACCCGGCATTATCTCCGTGATGTGCGGATACGTGTTTGCGAAACTGAGTTTCCGCGGGCGCGATGCGGCATTCTCCTTCCTGCTGCTTTCGCTGATGCTGCCCGGCGTGGTTTTTCAGGTGCCCACTTTCGTGATGATGGCGCGCTTCCCGCTGGCCGGGGGCAACAGCATCCTTGGGCAGGGCGGCACAGGTTTCATCAACCAGTGGCCGGCATTGCTGATACCGGGCCTTGTCAACGTGTACTACATCTTCATGATGAGGCAGACCTTTTACAGCATACCGGCGGACTTCGAAGAAGCCGCCCGCGTTGACGGCGCGGGTACATTACGCTGCCTGTTCAGCGTCTACCTGCCGATGCTCAAACCGGTTCTGACGGTGCTGGTGATCTTCCAGTTCGTGGGCATCTGGAACGACTACATCTGGCCGCTGTTCGTGACATCCGGCAATCCTCAAATCTACGTGATGGCGCTGGGATTCCAGTATCTCCAGCAGGCCGGCAACTCCCTCAAAGGTCTGCCCAACACGATTACCGACTATCCATTCACATTCGCACTGGCGGCCTGCTCGATCCTGCCGCTGGTCATCATGTTCCTGTTCTTGCAGAAATATTTCGTCGAAGGCGTCGCAGGGTTCGCAATCAAGGGCTGACCCGCTGGAGAGATCGGCGGCGCAGTGTTGCATGCCAGGCAGCCGATCCAATATCAGACTGGAGGAGCGAGAGGAGGAAACTACTGGAAAAAAGATAGATACACCTCAATTCATTTCAGCAAGCAAATCTGTTTTTATAGATCAGGAGAAAAGCAAACCCATGAAGCGTAACATTTCTCGACGCGAACTGCTGAAGTCATCCGCCATCGGCGGCGCCGGCCTTCTGCTCGCGGCCTGCGGCGGCGCCACCCCTACGCCGCAGACCATCGTCGTAACCTCGGAAGTGATCAAGGAAGTCAAGTCAACCGTCGAAGTCACCAAGCAGGTTCTGGTGACCAAGGAAGTCCAGGTGCAGGTCACCGCCAATCCGGCCGCCGGCCCGCAGACTATGACGGTATGGGGCTCCGGTCTGGACCTGACCCAGATGGACAAGGACCCGACTGGCGCTGGCGCTGCCCTGCTGGCACACAAGAACCTGTTCCTGTCCAAGCACCCCAACACCACGCTGGTGTGGGAAGACCACGGCTGGGATGAAACCCTGCGCCAGAATATCGTCAGCGCGCTGCTGGCCGGCACGCAGCCCGATGCCATCGTCGGTGAGAACTTCTTCCAGCAGTATGCCGCCCTGAAGGCGCTGCTGCCGCTGGATGACGTCACACCGCCCGCCGTCAGCGACAACGCGATTCTGGGCACCCACAAGGCCGCCATCTATGCCGGCAAGAACTACGGTTTCTCGTGGATTTCGGGCTGCTTCGGCTTTGAAGTCAACCCGAACGTGCTGAAAGATGTCGGCCTGCCCGAGAAGGTCCCGGCGACCTGGGATGAACTGCTGGCTGCCTCGAAGACCGTGACTGAGAAGAGCGGCGGCAAGGCATACGGCTATACGCTGCAAGGCCCCACCGGCTTCAGCGTCGGCGGCATGTTCCGCCTGGCCGTGTATATGCAGCAGCTCGGTGTCACGCTGAACAAGCCCGACCGGTTTGACTATCCGAACTTCAACGACC
>JAKALH010000383.1 GCA_021813225.1 Chloroflexota bacterium | reverse complement strand
CACATGCGCCTGCTGATCGAGTATAAATTCTTCGAGCCGGCGTTTTACCACACCGACCTTTCTGACTGGGGCGTTGCATACAGTCTTGCCAACAGGCTTGGCCCGAAGGCGCAGGTGCTGGTCGATACGGGTCACCATGCGCAAGGCACCAACATCGAGCACATTGTCGCCACACTGCTGTTTGAAGGCAAACTGGGCGGTTTCCACTTCAATGCCCGCAAGTATGCGGACGACGATCTGATCGTAGGCACGACGAACCCGTTCGAGTTATTCCTCATTTTCAATGAGCTGGTCGACGCCGGCGATGCGGCGAAGAATGTCGCTTATATGATCGATCAAAGCCATGCGATCGAGCCGAAGATCGAGGCCATGCTGCAATCCGTCATCAATATCCAGTCGGCCTACGCCAAAGCCCTCGTGGTCGACCGCAAAGCGCTCAAGGAGCGCCAGTCGGCATGCGATGTCCTCGGTGCCTATCGCGTGCTGGCCGATGCCTTCGATACGGATGTGCGCCCCCTGATCGAACACGTGCGGTCTGAACTGGACCTGGCAGCCGACCCGATTGCCGCACTCCATGAGAGCGGATACGAGAAGAAGATTGCCGATGAACGCGGTATCGCAGAAGGTGGCGGCGGTTACCCAACCTGATCCAGGAGCGCCATACAATGCGATACGCAGCAATCGACATCGGCGCTGAAAGCGGCCGGGCCATCGTCGGTGAATTACGTGACGGTAAGCTGACTCTGCAGGAAGTCCATCGCTTTGCCAATGGCGGCGTGCGCGCCGGCAACAGCCTTTACTGGGACATACTCGGCCTGTGGCGCGAGATTAAGAACGGGCTGCGCATCGCAGTGCAGACGGGCGCTATCGATGCAATCGGCATTGACACCTGGGGTGTCGACTATGCGCTGCTTAATGCGCAGGGCGACCTGCTGGGCAACCCGTATTGCTACCGCGATGCACGCACCGACGGCATGCTGGAGCGCGTGTGCGCCGAACTGGTGCGCGAGACGATCTTCGAAGAGACCGGCATCCAGTTCATGCCGATCAACAGCCTGTATCAGCTTGCTGCCGAGCGGCTGCACAATCCGCGCCTTTTTGATCAGGCGGCCAGGCTCTTGATGATCCCCGACCTGCTGCATTACTGGCTGACCGGCGTAGCCGCCAACGAATACACGATCGCCACAACGACTCAATTCTTTAATCCGCGGACGCGCCGATGGTCAACAAGGCTGCTGGAGCAGGCAGGCATACCCGCATCGCTGCTGAGCGATGTCGTCATGCCCGGCACCGTTCTGGGTACGATCGCCCGCGACGTGGCTGAGCAGACCGGCGCGCGGGATCTGCGCGTCATCCTGCCCGGCACCCACGACACCGCATCGGCAGTAGCAGCAGTTCCGTTCGACCGGGGCGGCGGGCTTCGCGCCTACATCTCATCCGGCACCTGGTCGCTGGTGGGTGTAGAGGTGGCACAGCCAATCATCAATGCCGCAGTCCTGGCAGCAAACATGACCAATGAGGGGGGTGTGGGTGGAAGAATCCGCCTTCTGAAGAATGTCATGGGCATGTGGTTGATGCAACAATGCCGGGTGGCGTGGAGTCGCAGCGGTCAGAACTATTCGTACGACCAGTTGGCGCATCTGGCGGAGGAAGCCGGGTACTTTGAGACGGTTTTTGACCCGGACCATGAGCTGCTTCTGCACCCTGCAAACATGCCCGCGGCAATCGCTGAGGTATGTGCCGCAGGTGGACAGAAAGTCCCAACAACGCCCGGCGAGTTCAGCCGCTGCATCTACACAAGCCTGGCGCATACCTACAGGAAAGTGATCAATCAGGCAGCCGCACTTGCCGGCATGCCTGTAGAGGCGATTCATGTCGTCGGCGGAGGTTCACAGGCAACTTTCCTGAACCAGATCACCGCTGACATCTGCAGAGTCCCTGTGTATGCCGGCCCGATCGAAGGGACAGCTATCGGCAATGTGTTAACACAGGCAATGGGAACCGGTGAGGTCGGCTCACTGGACGACCTGCGCGAGATCGTGCGGAATTCATTCCCGATAACACGCTTCGATCCGCGCTGATACCAATCCACAAAACCTGCTCAGGAAATCATCCGTTCTACATCAGACAGACTAACCGGCGGATAAAGCAACTCGCGACTGCACTTCAGTGCAGCCGCAGCATTGGCGAATCGCATCATCCGGTCGAGTGGCCATGACCGCAAAAACCCGTGGATGATGCCAGCCTTGTACACCTCGCCGGCCAGGCTGGTATCGATTACAGCAACCGGAAATGCCGCACTTTCGATGAACGCGCCATCGCTGCCGATACCAATGCTGCCGTCGCTGCCGAGTGTGGTGATGACCGTTGCGTTGCTGACGCGGTGCAAGGTGCGCATGTGTTCGCGCACATCTATAGCAGGGAAATGTTCCAGCACATAGTCCAGTGAATTGACGACGATATTGGAGCACGGCAACATGGGATGTTCCGGCCAGATGACATCCGCCGCAACGACGGGGCGACTGCTGTCTCGCGCCAGACAGGCTGCACGGTTGCGTTCATCTTTGCCGTAGACATCGACACTGAGCACGCGCGCACGCTTGATAACATCGACGGTCAACGGCACCTTGGGCGTCTCATCAAACCAGAAACCAATCACACTGCGTTCGCCATCCGGTGTAACGAGTACCCGACGGAACGGCGTTCTCAAATTAGGTATGCGCGATACATAGCGCAGGTCGACCCCGGGATGTTTATGCAGTGCGGTGATCAACTGCTTCCCGTATTCATCTTCGCCGATGACATTACCGATCAGCGCCACTTCCCCGCCCCAGGCCGCCAACGCCACGCCGACGTTGACAGCTTCGCCGCCTGGCTGATAATGTTCGCGAATGACTTGCGTGTCGCGCTTTGGGCTGGGAAGATAAGGCACACGAATGATGTTATCCAGCGATATCGTACCGTAACACATTACGTCAAATCGGACAGTGCGATCGGGTAGCATGGTCGCCTCCTCGATGACCGCTCAGGACTGCAACACCAATGACCTGTCATCTCTTTCATTCTACAGGACGCTCACACGGATGCAAAATAGATGATGATTACGGCGTGTAAGATACCTGCGAGAGTGTGAATGATGAGTGAGAATAAATATGATGAGAATATCTGACATCCAACCACGTATGTTGATGGGACCGGGACCATCGGACGTTAACGAGCGCGTGCTGCACGCGTTGGCAAGACCGACTGTAGGCCATCTCGACAGCCAGTTTCTGGCAGTGATGGACAATCTATGCACCATGCTGCGACGAGTGTTCCAGACGCGCAATGAAACCACACTCGTCATCAGCGGCACCGGCATGGCAGGAATGGAAACCTGCATGGTCAATTTGCTCGAACCGGGCGATAAAATACTGGTCTGCGCCGGCGGTGTATTCGGCAGTCGCATGACCGAAGTAGCTCAGCGCACCGAGGCTGAAGTCACGACAATTAAGGTCCCGTGGGGGCAGGTATTTACGCCCGAGCAGGTGGCGCAGGCCATCGACGGGCATGGGCCATTCAAGGTTGTGAGTCTTGTACATGTGGAAACTTCAACAGGCGCCTTACAGCCAATCGAACCCATCAGCAAGGTTGTTCATGACGCGGGAGCACTGCTGCTGGTGGATACGGTGGCAAGCCTGGGCGGGGTAGAGGTCGACGCCGACGGCTGGAGAATAGACGCCTGCTACAGCGGTTCCCAGAAGT
>JAKALH010000382.1 GCA_021813225.1 Chloroflexota bacterium | reverse complement strand
TCCCCGTATACCGGGTGGGAACCTGCGGCGAAGTCGCCATCCCGGCGCTGGGAACCGGCAGATTTACCTATCCAGCCAATGCCCATTACCTGTCGGGATATAACTTCAGCCCGTGGCATCCCGGGCTGGACTTCGCGGGCCGCCTCGGCGATCCCATCTATGCGGCGGACAGCGGCACAGTCATCTATGCCGGATATTCGCTGAATAGGGCTGGCGTGCCGGTGGGTTACGGGCACTATGTGGTCATCGACCACGGCAACGGTTACCAGACGCTGTACGCGCATGCCAGCCGGTTGTTCGTCTCGTGCGGGCAACAGGTGTTGAGAGGCACGCAGATCGCCGCGGTCGGCTCGGTGGGCAACTCCACCGGCCCGCACCTGCATTTCGAAATCCGCCGCGGCGGTACGGCGCTGAATCCCTGGAGCATCCTGCCGCCCCCTTGATCGAGCCATCAGGACTGTAAAACACGGCTGTCTGAATTGCTGATAACATGCGCTGGTTTCAAGCCACATCGTGAAAGCCATCCCATTGCGACAACGGTTGACCGGGCAGGCGCGTGTTCTGCAACGCGCGGCGCGCGCTTATCTGGAGTCGGAGGAAATACGCTGGCGCATGCTGGTCACGACCAGCCGCTTCACATCGCACATCGCCATCATCGGTGTAGCGCTGGTTGCCGTCGTCCTGGCCGGCGCGAACATCAGCAGCGGAACCGCCAACCCGGCTGAGCAGGCCAGTGTCAGCGCCCTGGATGCGCCGCCGGACGGCGCGCTGAGCGCCGGAAGCAGGCCTGTCTACTCGCCGGTTGCGCTGCAGTCCTACATCTCCATCATCAATCAGGATGGCGGTCTGCTGTCGCGCCGCGCCGTCCCCGAAACCATTCTCCCCACAGAAACCCGCAGCGGCTTCATCACCTACACGGTGCAGGCCGGCGATAACATCGAGACCATCGCGGCGCGTTTCAGGCTGCTGCCGACGACGCTGGTGTGGTCGAATGCAGAGGTCGAAAACGCCCCTGACCGCTTGAACATAGGGCAGATGATTCATATCCCGCCTGTCGACGGCATCTGGTACGAGGTGCAGGCCGACGACACACTCAGCGGCATCGCGAATAAATTCAAAGCTAAGGTGGAAGACATCGTCAACTTCCCGCTGAATAACCTGACCGCCGGCGCCAACCTTTTTGTGGGGACGAAAATCATGGTGCCTAATGGGGTGAAGCCATTCGTGGCTAAGGCGATTGAGACGGCATCCGCCCCGTCGGGAGGAGCGTATTCCGGACCCGCTGTGAAGGCCGCCGGCAGCGGGCGGTTCATCTGGCCGACTTCCGGCATATTGACGCAGGGTTACTATGCCTACCACCGCGGCCTCGATATCGCCCGCGCGATTGGCGTGCCTGTCGCCGCTGCCGATGGCGGGTATGTCAGTTTTGCCGGCTGGGACAACACCGGCTACGGTTACATGGTGATGATCAACCACGGCAACGGTTTCTCCACGCTGTACGCGCACCTCAACCAGTACTACGTGGACCCGGGACAGCCGGTTGCGCGCGGCCAGGTGATTGCTGCCATGGGCAGGACCGGCAACTCTACCGGCCCGCACCTGCATTTTGAAGTGCGTTATAACGGCATCCCGCAGAATCCGCTGTTCTATCTGCCCTGAAGGACACCAACCCGTATGCCCATACTCCTGCTCATCCGGCACGGCACTAACGACTACGTGAAAACCGGGCGGCTGCCCGGTCAGGCCCCCAACATCCACCTGAACGATGAAGGACGCGCGCAGGCCGAAGCGCTGGCAAAACTGCTGGAAAGCCAGAAAATCGCCGCGGTGTATTCCAGCCACCTGGAGCGCGCCATCGAGACGGCCTGGCGCATTGCCGCGCCGCGCAACCTGCCGGTGCTGATCCGGCCCGCGCTGGCCGATACGCACACCGGCGACTACACCGGCAAGACCACGAAAGAGCTGGGCGAGCTGCCGGAGTTCAAGGAAATCTGGAAGGTCATCGTCGAGAAACCCTCTGAAGGACGCCTGCCGAATGGGGAATCGCTGCTGGATATGCAGAAGCGTGTCGTCGCGGAACTGGAACGAATCTGTGCCGCCTATCCCGACCCGGAACCGCCTGAGGCGAAACCAGCCGGCGAAAAACCTGCCGGAGCGCCTGAGCCGGAGCGCCAACCGCCTGCCGTTATCGCCGTCGTCATGCATAATGACCCGATTAAAGCTGCCATTGCGCATTACCTGGGCATGCCCTTCGATAATTTCCAGCGCCTGGGCACGTCACCGGCTTCGCTCAGCACCGTTATGGTAATGAAGCAGCAGGTCGCACTTATTAACCTGAATCGCGTCCCTTATCCGCAGCAACACGAATGAGTGTTGAAAATGGTTGCAAAATCTATTCATAGCAGTGTCAAATAGTCGCACGGATGTTATAATAGGCATTGTCTGATGAATGTATTTTATTATGTAATTATAAACGAGGAGAACTGAGATGAAACCGACAACGCTCGAAAAACTGATCATTGATGCCATCAAATCAGCCAAGCTTGGTTTGCCCGACTGGTCTGCGATTGCCAAGGCCGAGCATGTCTCGCTGGAGTATCTGCAGGCGCGCGTGGAATGGATGCGCCGGGTCGGCATGATCAAGTAACTCATCCCAGCCGGTTCGACGGGCGGCGCCGCAAGGCGGCCGCCCTTTTTATTTTTCGCGCACTGCTCTAACGCAACGCTAACGGAACGCCAGCACAAGTCTTATCCGCCTTCTCTATCGTTGTTGTCTATTGACACCGATACAAAACGAGGGGTGGACAGATGGCTAAGATTGTAGGGATCGATTTAGGAACAACCAATAGCGTGGTTGCCGTTCTGGAAGGCGGCAGCCCGACTGTTATCCCCACCTCAGAAGGCAGCAACCTGTTGCCCTCGGTGGTGGCTTTCAACAAGAACGGCGAGCGCGTGGTGGGGCAGCCTGCCAAACGCCAGGCTGTGGTGAACCCGGAGAACACGGTTTTCTCCATCAAACGCTTCATGGGGCGCCATTACGACGAAGTGGAGCAGGAACGCAAGCGCGTTCCGTACCCGGTCGTGCAAGGCCCGGCCAGCGATGCGCGTGTGAAGATCGCAAATACCAGCAAGACCTACACCCCGCAGGAAATCAGCGCCATGATACTGGGCAAACTGAAGACCGATGCCGAGGCTTACCTGGGCGAGCCTGTGACGCAGGCCGTCATCACGGTGCCGGCTTACTTCAACGACAGCCAGCGCCAGGCGACCAAGGACGCCGGCCAGATTGCGGGGCTTGAGGTGCTGCGCATCATCAACGAACCGACCGCGGCGGCGCTTGCCTACGGGCTGGACAAAAAGCGCGATGAGACCATTCTGGTCTTCGACCTGGGCGGCGGCACGTTCGACGTCAGCATTCTGGAAGTGGGCGATGGTGTGGTGGAAGTGAAATCCACCAGCGGTGATACGCACCTGGGCGGCGACGACTGGGATGCCGCCATCATGGAATGGGTCATCGGCGAGTTCAAGAAAGAGCAGGGCGTGGACCTGCGCGGCGACCGCCAGGCGCTGCAGCGCATCCGCGAAGCCGCGGAGAAGGCCAAGATCGAACTGTCGTCAGTGGTGGAAACCGAGATCAACCTGCCGTACATCACGGCGGATCAGAACGGCCCCAGGCACCTGGTGATGAAGCTCACGCGCGCAAAGTTCGAGCAGATGAGCGAAGCGCTGGTGAAGCGCGTGCGC
>JAKALH010000381.1 GCA_021813225.1 Chloroflexota bacterium | reverse complement strand
ATGACGGCCGATATGAGGCTCGGCTACCTGGCGCAGGGGCAGGAAGACTCCTTCGGTGCCACAGTGGGCGAGGTGGTTGCATCCGGGATAGCCGGCTACAGCGCCGCGAAAAAGCATCTGGAACTGTTGGCCGACAAACTGTCAGTTGAGGGCACCGTGCCACAGGATATGCTGACCACTTACGGCGACACCCTGGAACGCTTCGAGGCGCTGGGCGGGTACGCCATTGAGCATCGGATGACGGCGACATTGACCGGTCTGGGGCTGCCCTCGCTCAGCCTGGATACGCCGGTGCGCCAGCTCAGCGGAGGCCAGCGTACCCGCCTGGGTCTGGCGCGTGTTCTGCTCGCCGAGCCGACACTGCTGTTGCTGGACGAACCGACCAACCATCTGGATATCGCCGCGCTGGAGTGGCTGGAAGAGTTCCTCGAAGGCTTCCGCGGCGCGGTGCTGGTGGTATCGCACGACCGCGTTTTTCTTAACAATACGGTGTCGCGTATCCTGGCGCTGAATCAGCGGACGCATCGCATCGAAGAGTACGCCGGCGACTATACCGATTTCGAGGTTGCCAAAGCCGCTGAACGAGATAGGCAGTGGATGGTATGGAAAGACCAGCAGGACGAAATCGCCCGCCTGCGCAGCGCGGTCGCACACATGCGCGGCATTGCGCAATTCCGCAAAGGGGGCAAGGCCGACAGCGGCGATAAGTTCGCCGGCGGCAAGCACGGTTTCTTCGCCGGGCGCGGGGCGATTACGGTGCGCAAGGCAAAACATATCGAGGCGCGTATCGACAAGCTGCTGACTGACGACAGGGCCGAGAAACCCCGGAGCACCTGGCAGATGAAGCTGGATTTCGGCCAGATGACGCGCGGGGGGCAGATTGTGGCGGCGCTGGAGGATGCCGGGCACGCCTATGGCGAGCATACGCTGTTCCGGCACGTTGACCTGGTGCTGCGGCACAGCGACCGCGTGGCGCTGGTGGGGCCGAACGGCAGCGGCAAGACCACGCTGCTGCGCGCCATCGTGGGCGAACTGGCCCTGAGCGAGGGCAGCGTGCGGACGGGGTCCGGGGTGCGCATCGGCTATATGCCGCAGGAGCACGAGACGCTGGACGCGCAGGCCACGCCGTTGAGCACGGTGCAGGCGCTATCGCCGCTGGGGGAGACGGAAGCGCGCAACTTTTTGCATTACTTTCTGTTCGAGGGGGATGATGTGTTCGTGCCGGTGGGGCGGTTGAGCTACGGGGAGCGGGCGCGGCTGATTCTGGCGAAGCTGGTGGTGAGCGGGGTAAACTGCCTGCTGCTGGACGAGCCGGTGAACCATCTGGACATACCATCGCGGGAGCGGTTCGAGGCGGCGCTGGAAGCTTTTCCGGGGACGGTGCTGGCGGCGGCGCACGACCGCGCCTTCATCGACCGTTTCGCCACAGCGCTGTGGGTGGTAACCGACGGCACGATTCGCCTGCGCCTGCCCGAGACGACGATCAACTAAAGCAGGCCGGCCCGCCGACGCAAACTGGTCTCCACGCGGAGATTCATCCATCACTGGATGCGTATACTGAGGATGCGGTAGATCGTCATGAAAGTGACGCTGGCTGCCGATGGCGGATACATGAGCCGTGCGGGCAGAGTGCCGCTGAAGATGCCGTGGCCATGACTATCAGAAAGACGGCGAAGCTGAGGAAGTGGATTAACCGCTGCGCCGGCGCACGCAGACGCTGAGCGAGACGATTGCCAACAGGTAGCGGACGTTACTTTCCTACCGGATTCCAACGATATGCGCCCACAATATAGAGCGCATGGTTGATGTGGAACACCAGCATGCATGTATTGATTATTGAAGATGACGAGCGACTGGCCAGGTTGATCGCGCGCGTTCTGGAGAAGGAACATATTACGGTTGATCTGGCTCACGATGGTGTGAGCGGGCTGGCACTGGCACTGACCGGCACGCACGATGTCGCCGTGATCGACTGGATGCTGCCCGGCCAGGACGGGCCTGCCATCTGCACGGCTGTGCGCCAGGCGCGCGTGAAGCTGCCGCTGCTGATGCTTACCGCGCGCGACCAGGTTGAGGACCGCGTATCCGGTCTGTACAGCGGTGCGGACGACTACCTGACCAAGCCGTTTGCGCTGGAAGAACTTCTGGCGCGCATTCACGCGCTCAGTCGCCGTTTCGATTCGCAGTCTCCGGATGGTTCTGTCCTGAGCAGCGGAGATATCGCGCTGGATCTGCGCGCCCATACCGCCGCCCGCAACGGCGCACCGCTGGACCTGACGCTGACGGAGTGGAATCTGCTGGAATATCTGATGCGCAATCGCGGCCAGACGCTGACGCGCGACCAGATATTCAACCGCGTATGGGCCTATGACAGCGACGCGCAGATTAAAATAGTGGATATCTACGTCTCGTATCTGCGCCGCAAACTGAAGACCGCGGCCGACCTGCCGGATCCGATTGAGACCGTGCGGGGACTCGGTTATCGCCTGAACTGATGACAGACCCGACATTGATCCGATTGCGCGTGCGGCTGACAGCGCTTTACTTCGCCGCGATGGCGGGATTCCTGATCCTGCTGGGGGGCATCGCCTATGCCTCGATGAGCCTCTACTTCCAGACGACCACCGATCAGGCGCTGCACTTTAAGATGGCGCGCGAGCAACTGGCGCTGGGACTGCCTCTATCTCCTGATCTGCAGCGGGCTAACCGGGAATACGAGCGCCAGCGCGCCGGGCTGAACGAGAAACCGTTGCATCCGCCGGGCGAATTTGGAGACGGGAGAGAACTGCACAGCCAGACGCCGTTTGCCCTGACCAATAGCGCCCGCGCGCTGAACGCCATCGCCGAACCGGGCGCGTTCGATGGAGACCTTTCGGCGATCTTTGTCGCCCCACTGAATGTACAGGGGCAGCCGTTGATTACCGACACCAACCTGATGCCGCCTGCCTTTACACCCGATCCGGCGGCGGTGCAGAATGCCCTGGCAACAGGCTCCGACCTGCGCACCATCCGGATGAGCAATGGCGTCAATGTGCGGCTGTATACCTACCGCCTGCCGGGCAGCAGCCCCGTGGCGTTGCTGCAATTGGGGCGCGTGCTGACGGATCAGGAACAGGTGCTGCGGCAACTGCTGACCGGCTTATTGATTGTCGGGGCTGCGCTGGTCGTTCTGGCGACGCTGAGCAGTTGGTGGCTGGCAGGGCGGTCGCTGCTGCCGGCTCAACAGGCCTGGGAGCGCCAGCGCCTGTTTGTGGCCAACGCCAGCCACGAATTGCGCACGCCACTTTCCATCATTCAACTCAGCGCTGAACTGGCGGCGCGCGATGACGCATCGGACGCCGAACGCCGCGAACTTGCCGCCGATGTGCTGCGGGAGGCGCAGTATATGACGCGCCTGGTTGGCGACCTGCTGCTGCTGTCGCGGCTGGATGTCGGCCAGTTGAAACTCGACGTGCAGCCGGTGGCGACCGGTGAATTGTTGAGCGAAGTGCAACGCGATGTATCGCGGCTGGGCCAGGAACAGGGTGTGAGCATCGACCTGCTCGCTGTCCAGGGCACCGCCAGCGCCGATCGCCTGCGCCTGCGCCAGGCGTTGCTCGTCGTGCTCGATAATGCATTGCGTCACACGCCGCAGGGCGGGCGCGTCACGCTGGAATCGCACCTCCGCGGGCGCACGATCGAGGTCGACGTGAAGGACACCGGCAACGGCATCGCTCCGGAGCACCTGCCGCGTCTGTTCGACCG
>JAKALH010000380.1 GCA_021813225.1 Chloroflexota bacterium | reverse complement strand
CACGCTGCGACGGGTCCAGCTATGCCGCTTCACTATCTGGTCAAGCGACGGGCCGCGACTACCTCGTTATCAGCCAGTGCGCACATGTCTGCCAGCGCAGCGTGCGCTTTGGCGACTGGCTGTATATGCGAACGTACCACGACGGATATCACCTTTTCCCGCAGGAGATGCTCTACAACCTTGCGGACGATCCGCATGAAGAGCATGACCTCGCCGCCGCACATCCGGAGATATGCGCCGAGGCCGCCCACCACCTGCTGGACTGGCACGATGCCATGATGTCCAGCATGCCCTATGATGTCGATCCGCTGTGGACTGTGATGAGGGAAGGCGGCCCTGAGCACGCGCGAGGGAAGCTGGCCGACTACTGCAAACGCCTGGAGCAGACCGGACGCGGCTGGGCCGTCCCGGAGCTGAAACGCCGTCACCCCCGAGAATTTACAGGCTCCGCACCGCGGTGAACCCATTACGCAGACGGACATGCCACATCCCAATCTGGTCTTTGTCTTCTCCGACCAGCAGCGTTATCAGGCTGCCGGTTTCAGCGGGGACCCCGACGTTCGCACACCTTATCTCGACGCGCTGGCGGAGCACAGCCTGAACTTCACGAACGCGATATCCGGCTGGCCGGTGTGCTGTCCTGCTCGTGCGTCGCTCCTGACCGGCCAGTATCCGCATCAGCACGGCGTCATCGTCAACGATGTCTGTCTGAGCAATCAGGCCACATCGCTCGCGGAAGCCTGCGCGGGCGCCGGCTACCAGACCGCTTACATCGGCAAGTGGCATATCGATGGACACGGTCGCTCGAATTACATCCCGCGGGAGCGCCGGCACGGCTTTGACTTCTGGCGTGCGCTGGAATGTACACACGACTACAACCACTCCATCTACTACGCCGGCGATGACGCCGCTCAGCATGTGTGGGAAGGCTATGATGCCGAAGCGCAGACGCGCGAGGCGCAACGCTACATCCGCGAGCATTCTCATTCCGGCGATAAGCCGTTCCTGCTGGTGCTGTCGTGGGGGCCCCCGCATAACCCCTATGGGACTGCTCCACAGCGGTTCCGCAGCCTGTATGACCCCGCCCGCCTGCACCTGAGGCCGAATGTGCCGGCCTATCTCGCCGCACAGGCACGCGAAGATCTGGCGGGATATTACGCGCACATCAGCGCGCTGGATGCGTGTGTGGGCGATCTGCTGAGCACCATCGAGCAGTCCGGGATGCGTGACAACACCTTGTTCGCATTCTGGTCTGACCACGGAGATATGCTGGGTTCACAGGGCACCTGGCGCAAGCAACGCCCCTGGGAAGAATCGATTCACGTGCCGTTGCTCATCCGCTGTCCGGAGCAATTTGGCGATGCGGGTCGCCGGGTTGACGCGGTTATCAATACGCCCGATATCATGCCGACTTTACTCGACCTGTGCGGCATCCCAACCCCGCCGAGTGTTAGCGGTCGGAACTATGCGCCGTATCTACGCGGTGAATGTCAGCCGCCGGCGGATGCCGCCCTGCTGGCCTGCTACCAGCCCTTCGGCGAGTATGCGCGCGTGCAGCACGGCGGGCGCGAGTATCGCGGCATCCGCACCGCACGCTACACCTATACCCGTGATCTGTCTGGTGCGTGGCTGCTGTACGATAACATTGCTGACCCATATCAATTGAACAACCTGGTCAACCAATCCGAATATGCCGCTGCACAGGCATCGCTCGAACAGCAATTGAACCAGTTATTGGCAGAATATCGCGACGATTTCCTGCCAGGTCTGTCCTACATCGAGAAGTGGAACTACCCGATAGACGAAACCGGAACCGTCCCATACACAAACTGACTAAGCAAGCGAGGGAACACGATATGAATATAGGCGTTGTCTTTCCACAAACCGAATTCGGCAGCGACCCTGTCGCCATCCGCGACTACGCCCAGACAGCCGAAGGGCTTGGTTATTCGCATATCATCGCCTATGACCACGTCGTCGGCGCGAATCCTGACCGACCGGGCGGCTGGTCCGGGCCATATACCCATGAGACTGCTTTCCATGAGCCATTCGTGCTGTTCGGCTTTATGGCCGGCGTGACCACGCGCATCGAATTCGCGTCGGGGATCATCATCCTGCCGCAGCGCCAGACGGCGCTGGCGGCCAAACAGGCTGCGACACTGGATGTGCTCAGTAACGGCAGGTTGCGCCTGGGTGTAGGCATCGGATGGAATGAGACCGAATATATTTCATTGAATGAGCCATTCCACACGCGCGGCAGGCGTATCGAGGAACAGGTCGAAGTGATGCGCCTGCTGTGGACTAAGCCTCTGGTCACATTCAAGGGCCGCTGGCATACACTGCCCGATGTGGGCGTCAAACCGTTACCGGTGCGCAGGCCCATACCGGTCTGGTTTGGCGGGCAGGCTGAAGCGGCCTTACGCCGCATGGGGCGCATCGCAGACGGCTGGATGACCAACAGCCGCACTGCCGCCGATGCCAGACCTCTGATTGCCATTCTCGAACAAAGCCTTGCCGAAGCCGGCCGCCCGCGCTCCGACTTCGGCATCGAAGCCAGGATCGGTTTCAGCGCAGGTGAGGCGGCCTGGGAAACACTGATGGCGGACTGGCGGGCGGCAGGGGCAAGCCACTTCTCAGTCAATACGATGGCCTGCCAGTTTACGACGCCGGCGCAGCATATCGCCGCTATCCGGAAGTTTGCCGCCGCTGTCGGTCTGCATGCCGGGTAGAGGGTCATGAGCCAGTTCCAGGACAGACGATATCTACAGAGACCGGACTGTTTATCTGTACGAAATGATGAGGCAAACGCGCGCCAGGGAGGATAGCGTATGACCGTACACCGCTTTCAACCGATGTCGTATCACAATACGCTGGGAGCGCACGAGCCAGTTCTGCAAATCGCTGACGGCGATACCGTCGTCACCACAACTGTCGATGCCTACGGCAATGATGAGCACGAGCGGCCCGTTGCGAGCCGCGGGAATCCGCAGACAGGGCCGTTCTATATCGACGGCGCCGAACCAGGCGATACGCTGGTCATGCATCTCGACCGCCTGTCTCCCAATCGTCAGTTCGGCTACTCCACAGCGTCACTGGCAGACAACGTCGTCGACCCGCCCTACGTGCGCGAACTGCCCGCCCGCGATACAGTGAAGTGGCAAATAGACCGCCAGCGCAACACGGCAACCGTTGTCGAACCTCTCACGCGCCTGGGGGCATTTCAACGTCCGTTAGCGCCAATGCTGGGATGCTTCGGCGTGTGCCCTTCCGGCGGACAGGCTATCTCGACCTCGACCGCCGGAACACACGGCGGCAACATGGATTACCGTGGATTCCAAAGCGGTGTCACGGTCTATTTTCCGGTTTTCGTTCCGGGCGCGCTGCTCTTCGTCGGCGACGGACATGGCGTGCAGGGCGACGGCGAGATCAGCGGCAACGGGATCGAGATATCATTCGATGTTCAGTTTACAGTATCCATCAGGAAAGCCAGGGAAACTGGCTGGCCGCGCGGCGAGAGCATTGATTACATCTTCACCGTCGGCAATGCGCGGCCGCTTGATCAGGCCCTGCAGCACGCCACTACTGAAATGATGCGCTGGCTGAGAGGTGACTACGGTCTGGATGCAGCCGGAGCCAGCATCTTGATGAGCCAGTGTATCGAGTACGAAGTGGGGAATGTATTCGATCCAGCGTATACGATTGTCTGTAAACTGGCGAAACGTTACCTGACCGACTGATGGTCGTATTACT
>JAKALH010000379.1 GCA_021813225.1 Chloroflexota bacterium | reverse complement strand
TGGATTGCGTCTCAATCACCCGCCCCAGCCCGTCATAGAAGGTGCGCTCCCACGTTGCCACACCGCTGTTCGCGAAGTGCATCCCCGCCCCGCCGTAGACCAGATGCACCACCAGCAGGGGGTTGGCCGCGCCGGATGTGACGGCCACGGTCTGGGTGAGCGTGCCATCATCCGTCTCCACGCCATCATAGTACTGGTACTCCTCGCTGGGGCTGCTTTGCGTGGCGCCCGGCTGCGCGATCTTGCGCAAGCGCCCGAAGGAATCGTAGGTATAGCTCGTCTGGTTGCCGTTGGCATCCACCACCGCCTTCAACGCGCCGAAAGGCTGGCCCGCCGTCGGGCTGGCTTCGTTCACGCCGTAGTAGGTGTACAGCGTCGATTGCGCCAGCGGGTTGGTGAGCGTGACCACGTAGTAGCCGAACTTCGCGTCGTAGGTGTAACTGGTCGTGTTCCCACTTCGTCCGTTGGCGCCGGGGTTAGTGACGCTTCCCGTGGTGGTGAATTCAGTCCTGCTGGCGACGTTGCCCAGGCTGTCATACCCAATCGCGATGTCTCTGGTGCTGCCGCCGCTCACGTCGTTGAGCGCCTGGGTGAACGTCACGCGCCCCTGCGGGTTGTAGTACAGGTGCTGCTCCGAGACCCAGTTGCCCGCGCCGTCGTACAACTGTTCGGCGGTCTTGCCCAGCGTCCAGTTGGCGAGTGTCATGCTGTAAGTGGTCTGCGCATGGCGCATGAGCACCCCGGCGTCGTATTCCCAGACGTCCGTCTGCTGCCCGTACTGGGCGCCGCCCTGCAGCGTGGGCGAATAGGCATAGGTGGCGCGTTTGAAGACGCCGGGATTGCCCAGGTCGGGATACTCGACCGTCTCGCTGGTCGCCCCAAACGTCACCGACACGGGCAGCCCGGTCGTGAGCTGCTTCGTCCAGGTGATCCAGCTCTCCGCGATGGGCGGTTCGACCGGCGCACCCGAAATGGCGCTGATGCGCCCCTCGTGGCGCGTGCGGAACTCCTGACCCAGTTTCCAGGTCTCGAACTTGTAGTAGTGTTTGGTCACGCCCAGCCACTCCACTGGATTGGCGGGGTTGCGCGCCTGTACCTCGACGATGGGGTAGCCGATCAGCCGGTAGGTGCCGCTGATCGAATAGTCGTACCCGCCGATGCGGCACAATGGCTCGCCGGTGCTTTCATCATTCATCAACCAGTCAAAGCACGGCGAGTAGCCGGTTGGGTGCTGCGTATCGGTGATCGTCTCGTCGTAGTAGATGTAGTAGGTGTAATCCTTCCAGCCGGTTACCGCTTCCGCGTGCTGGTCATATGAACGTTTGAGTTTGTGCCTTGCGAAACTACTACACTCGTGTAGTTTACCACGGCGGTCTGGGGAGTCTGCCGGCTCATACCCGAGGAGTGTCTAAAGACAGATAGGTCTGAAGGCGGAAAGCTCCGGGTTGTAGGTTGTAACCCGGATGGCAAGGGAGGGGGCTCGCACGAAGGCGCTTGTCCGCCAGCGTGAGATAACTCAGCGTTGAAGGGGCACTAATTCGCGGAAGCGGTTTGAACCCTCTCCCTTTCACGACACCCGCGGCACGCGCGGCAGGATCGCCGAGATGACCTCGTAGTTGATCGTGCCCAGCCGCTCGGCCATCTCCTCGGCGGTGATGGCCTGCCGGCCCTGCCGCCCGATCAACACCACTTCGTCGCCGATGCGCACGCCGGGTATAGCGGTGACGTCAAGCATGCTCTGGTCCATGCACACCCGCCCGACAATGGGCGCGCGCTGGCCGCGCACCAGCACCTGTCCCGCGTGCGCTGGCGCGCGCCGGAAGCCGTCGGCATAGCCCACCGGTATGACAGCGATGCGCCGCTCGTCCAGGCAGCGGTACGTCGCCCCGTACGACACGGGATGTCCCGCCGGCAATGTTTTGACCTGAGCAATGGTGGTCTTCCACACCAGCGCCGCGCGCAGACCATCCTGCACCGGGTTGCGCACGCCCGCCCCGAACGGCGACAGCCCATATAGCGACAGCCCCACACGCACCATATTCAAATGCGTCTCCGGCAGCGCCAGCGTCGCCGCAGAGTTTGCGGCGTGCAGGTAGGATACAGGAAGAGAGGGGGACATGGTTTGCAGACTCGGCGCAACATCCGGCATTCGATCACTGGCGTTGGACGATTTGAGCGTGACGTTTGCCTCGCGCAGCACATCCATGAAACGCCCGAACTGCGCGCGCGTGTAATCGGGGTCGTCATCGGCGCAGCAGAAATGCGTGAACACGCCCTCGATCTCGATGCCCGGCAGGCCGGCCACCGCGCGGATGAACGCGGCAGCGCGGTCGGGCAGCACGCCCAGCCGCCCCATGCCGCTGTCCACCTTGATGTGCACGCGCGCCGTGCGGCCCAGCTCGCGCGCGGCGCGCGAGAATGCCCGCGCGATGTCGTAGTCGTACAACGTTACACTCACGTCGCGCATCAGCGCTTCGCGCGCGTGCCATGCCGGGGTGTAGCCCAGGATCAGGATCGGCTCGTCGATGTTGGCGGCGCGCAGCGCCGTCGCCTCGTTCAGCGACGCCACGCCGCAGAAGCCCGCCCCATTGTTCAGCGCCGTGCGCGCCGCCTTCACCGCCCCATGCCCGTAGCCGTTCGCCTTCAGCACGGCCATCAGCGTCACCCCATCGCCGATGAAGCGCTTGATCTCGCGCACGTTGTGGGCGATGGCGTCCAGATCGATCTCCAGCCAGGTGGGCCGCGCCGGGTTGACCACACGCAGGTGCGCCGCATCCCAGCCGGGTTCCTGGCGCGCCAGTTTATTCCGGTCTGCTGGGTCGGCCAGCAGCGCCGCGACGACATATTCCATCCGCGCGCTGGTATCGCCTTTCACCAGCACCGTGTCGCCGGCGCGAGCGCGCGTCCGCACGGCGTCGATGGCGTCGCGCGCTGTGTAGGTTGTCATCACCCGCGCCGCGTTCATGCCGGCGTCCAGCGCCCCCGCGGCGATGCTGCCAGCCAGGTCGCCCAGTGTGACCAGAAAGAGATTGGAAACTGGGGAATGGAGATTGGCGACCAGCGCGCCGATGTCGCGGTGCAGCCGCACGGCTTCATCGCCCAGTTGATCCATGTCGCCCAGCACGAGGAAAGTTTGAGGTTGAAGACGAGCGACAGGCGATTGGGAATCCGGCGCGGAGCGCGATGCTGAATATGCAACGGTGGCCTGGATCGCCGCGCGCATGGAAGCCGGGCTGGCCGAGAAGGTATCGTCGATCAGGCGGCAGCCGTTGACGCCGCTCAGTTCGTGCATGCGCCCGGGCAGCGCCGGCAGTCCTTGCAGCGCCTGCTCGCTCTCGCCGTCGGGGATGTTGTAGTAACGCCCGATTTTCGCTGCGATATGGCCGGCCAGTTGCAGGGGCTGCGCCGCGCTGACGCCGCACACACGCGCGCGCGTCCGCTCGCGCATTGCCCACACACGCCCGTCGTCCATATTCAAAACCGCCAGGCCATCGGGCGGCAACGCCTCGATGAGCACACTCTTCTCGCGCGCCAGCGCATCCAGCGATCCGAAGTAGGCCAGGTGTGTTTCGCTCACGTTGGTGACGATGCCCACCTGCGGCGGCGCGATCTGGCACAGTTCGTGTATTTCGCCGGGCGCATCCGTGGCCATTTCCAGCACCAGCATATTGTGCTGCGGCTCCAGTGCCCCCAGTGCGATGGGCAACCCCAGCCGCCCGTTGTAGTTGGCCGGGTTGCGGAACACATGAAACCGGTG
>JAKALH010000378.1 GCA_021813225.1 Chloroflexota bacterium | reverse complement strand
ATTGACTATTCCGCCGCCGCGGATATCGCCGACACTGAAGGTGACGCCACGCTCATAGTCCGTCAACGCCTGAACCTTGGCGACCTGCAGGGCAATCTCATGGATGGCATTGATGCCCTTTTGATGTTCTGCCCCGGCATGCGAGGCGCGGCCATGCGCGGTCACACGGAAATCACCGACGCCTTTACGCGACGATTTAAGCCGGCCGTCCGGCAGTGCCGGCTCCATCACCATCGCGAGTGCGGCATCCCGTGCCGCCTGTTCGATCAACGGGCGGGATGTGTGGCTGCCGGTTTCCTCGTCAGAGGTGAACAGGATACGTATTTCACGACTGGGCATCAGGTTCAATGCCCGCAGCGCCCTCAGCGCGTAGATTGCGATGACGTGGCTGCCCTTCATGTCATACGCACCAGGACCGTAAAAGCAGCCATCGACAATGCGTGTCGGGCGCCTTGCCAGCGTTCCCGCCGGGTGTACGGTGTCCATATGCAAAATCATCGCGATGGGTGAGCCTTTCCCGCCGCCCAGTACACCGAGCAGATGGTTCCCGGCTGTCGTCTGCTCAAAGGACGATATCGTTGCGCCCAGATTCACTAATCGACTCGCCAGTAACCTGCCTACCTCATCGACACCTGTCTTGTCTTCAGTCTGTGACTCGATGTTGACGAGTTGCCTCAGGAACCCAACCATTGAGTCCTGCTGCGAGCGCATATAAGTGAGCAGATCATTCATCGAGATTCCCCCGCAGGTGAGCAGATACCGATCCGGTCTCGCAGGCATGCAGCACGATTGTCAATCACACGGTTCAGGCTTGAGCCGGGTCATCAAAGTGTGATAGAAGTAATTCGGAGACTTCACACGCAGGTAGCGCGTGACAAACGGACTCGCCTGCACCACCACGCGATCGCCGTTTTTCAATGTCATCTCATCCTGGCCGTCGTTCGTCAGGATAGCCTGATGGTCTGTGCCAACGATCATCTCTACAACCGACCCCTGCGACAGCACAATCGGTCTATCCAGGCTCAGGTGCGGCGCAATCGGGACCAGAACGATGTTCTTCAACGTAGGCGGCAGAATAGGCCCGCCGGCGGCCAGTGCATATGCGGTGCTTCCTGTCGCAGTGGCAACTATCAACCCGTCACAGGCGTACGTGGTCAACAGACTGCCATCGACGACAGTGCGGACCCGCACGATGCGCGCCAGGGTTCCACGGCTGACTACCACATCGTTCAGCGCATCGCGGCTGCCCAGTTGCTGGCTGTCGCGAAAGGCTTCGGTGTGCAACATCATTCGCTCTTCGACCCAGTATTGCCCGTCGATGATCTGCCTCAAGTCGGACATCCAGGTATCTGGCGACATCTCCGACAGGAAACCCAGCCGCCCCATATTGATCGAGGTGATCATGACTCCATGTGGAGATGCGACGCGCGCAGCCCGCAAAGTGCTGCCGTCTCCGCCCAGTACAACCAGCAGATCGAGAGCATCGATGATCTTCTCGATGGCAGCCGTGTCCCAGGTGCTGACACGGTGCACGACTATCCCCCACCCTGTCAGAACTGTTGCAATCTGTCTGGCGACTTCGTTAGTCTGTTCGATCTTGGGATGGCTGAGTACCGCAACGCGTGTAACCATGTGTGCTAGTCTACTCGCTTCTCACATTCTGCCATGTGGCCGCGTTGTTTGAGCGCGTTGACGACTTGATCCATTGGAAGCGAAGACTGTTCGCTTTTTGACAGGTCCCGCAGCGCAACCGTATGGCCGGCCAACTCATCCTCGCCGATGATGAGGACATACCGGCAACGCATGCGGTCGGCGTCTTTCAGTTGCGCCTTCAGGCTGCGGCCTCCAAATGCGACACGCGCTCCTACGCCCGCCATCCGTAGCGTAGTGATAAGTTTCACAGCCTCGCGTTTGGCGGCTTCACCATGGTAGGCGATAAAGTAGTCGGGGCGTTCCAGTGTCGCGGGTTGTATGCCCGCATCCTGCATGGACATGATGATACGCTCAAGGCCGGTCGCAAAGCCAACTCCCGGCGTCGGCGAACCGCCAAGCAGCTCAACTAATCCGTCGTAGCGGCCGCCGCCGCATAATGCCGCCTGCGCTCCCAGCCCCTCGCCCCACAACTCAAATACCGTTTTGGTGTAGTAGTCCAGTCCTCGTACCAGCCTATGGTTGATCGAATAGGCTATGCCGGCAGCATCAAGGTAACCAAGCAGCTCATGGAAATGGTTACGGCAATCGTCGTTCAGGTAGTCGATGATATGCGGCGCATTCTCCAGATAGGGTAATGTTTCGCGCTCTTTGCTGTCCAGCACTCGCAAAGGGTTACGCTGCAAACGGTCACGGTCTGTGGGCGCAAGCTTATCGGCATATGGAGCCAGGTATTCCTTCAGCGCCGCCACATATTTGGGCTTGCAATCGGGGTCGCCCGTGCTGTTAATCTGGAATCTGAGATTTTTCAGGCCCAGTTCCATGTAAATGCTGTACGACAGGAGCAATATCTCAAAATCGGCGACTGGATCGGCGCTGCCGATAATTTCAGCGTTGAATTGATGCAGTTGGCGATATCGTCCCTTCTGCGGTTTTTCGCGGCGAAACAACGGGCCGACAGAATACAGTTTCTGCGGCTGTGGCAGCGACGACATGCCGTGCTCAATGTATGCCCGCATCACACCGGCGGTGAACTCCGGGCGCAAAGTCAGTGACTCGCCCTGTTCGCCCTCGCGCGCACGGTCGGTAAAGGTATACATCTCTTTCGACACGATGTCGGTATCTTCACCGACGCCGCGCGAGAAAAGCGCAGTAGATTCCAACACAGGGGTTGAAATCTGCTCAAAGCCAAACCGCCGCGCAGTATCCTGTACGGTTGCTGTCACCTGCCGCCAGTAGGGTTCCGCCTCGGGCAGGATGTCCTGCATCCCCTTGACGCTTTTGAATCTCATAGTTGTGTATTTGCCGCTGGCAGTGCGGTCAGTCGGTGAGCGATAAAGTCAGGGCTTTAATAATACCAGCCCGGTATGCGCAGACATGGTGACTTTTGTGATACTTTCTGTGCCGCCCGGCAGGTGATAACCGGTGTCAAACTGCGTATTCTTGCTCTCACCCGTAGGGTTGACGAGGACGATGCCGTTTGAGAACAGCCGCCGGTAGATGCCACTGCTGAGTTTGGTGTAGCCCTCCTGCGGCGAACCGATCGGAGCGGTCAACACCGGGTCATTGGCATATGCCAGTGTCCCGGCCAGGTCAAACTGAAAATAAGTGCGGTTCCCGTTCTTCCCCAGCAAATACGAGGCAACACTGTAGTTCAGCCACTGCTTCACTGTGTCGGTGGAGACGCCGGTATTGGCAATGCGCGTCGAAATCAGCACGATTTTGCCATCCTGGGATATGGCGGCAAGGTAATCGATGTCCTTTTTCCAGTCACTTTCGGATTTGAATGAAGTGGTTGAGCTGATTGGGGCGCGCAGGAACTGATCGATGTAGACGCCGTCGCCAATAGAGCCTAAGTCCTGCGTTGCGGATGGCTTGGCACTGTACGCCGCGCCGTCCTGCCATGCATACCCGCCAATGATTAATAGTTTGTCCGGCACACTGGCGCGGATGGCGCGCAACAACACCTCGACAGCATCCTGGCGCTGCTTATCCGTAAATTTGTTGGTGCCCGTGATCATTGGCGGCGTGTTGCTGCGGATCAGATCATTGCCAACGCCTGTTATCAGGATGCCATCGTAGTGCCCGTCATATACCAGTTTATGAACG
>JAKALH010000377.1 GCA_021813225.1 Chloroflexota bacterium | reverse complement strand
TCTCCGCCGGGTTGAGCGGCGCCCAGCCGGGGCCGACGATGTGGCCGGGGTGCAGCACCGTGGCCGGGAATCCCTGCGCGCGCGCTTCACCCAGCAGATAGGCCTCGATAGCGGCCTTCTGAATGCCGTACTTGCCGAACGGCCGACGCGGTTGCTGCTCCGTCGTGGGGACCTGCGCGCTGGGGCCGTGCACCCAGATCGTCCCGCAGTGCAGGAAATGCTGCACGCGGCCGCGCAGCGCGTCGACCAGTTGCCGCGCGCTGTCCGGCTTGAAACAGATCATGTCGATCACAGCATCGGGTTGCAGGGCAGCCACCCTGGAACCAAAGGCGCCGCTCGCTTCCTCAGCGGCACGGTCCAACTGGACCTGCTGCACCTGCCGCCATGCCGCGTGCGGCTGGTAGGGTTCGCGCCGCCCGCGCGTGATGTTGATCACCTCATGCCCGGCTTCGACCAGGCGCGGCACCAGATACGTGCCGACGTGACCTTTCCCGCCGATGATGACGATGCGCATATGATCGATCTCCTGCTCCTGTTTTCCAACGCCGGTCAGCGCCCGGCCAGATTGTTCAACGCCTTCACCGCATTGTCGATTGTCGTCTTCAGCGGGGTGTCCGCCACCGGGATGTCCAGCGGGATTTCCAGGTTCAACGGGACGGCGGCCTGCACGGGGATGGTCCCGCTGATGGCAACGGGGATGCTCAGGCTGACCGGCACGCGCGCCTCAATCGGTATGTCGAAGCTGATCTGCCCGATTACCGGCAGTTCTTTCGTGATCGTCACCGTGGTGCTGATGGGCAGCGATTGACTATACGGCACAATCGCTGTGTGATGGAATGGGACGCTGGCCGTAACCGGAACGGTCTGCACGATGCGGAACTGGTAGCGGATATCCTGCCTTCCGAACGCGGCGAGCTGATCGGCGATGCCGGCGGCAGCCTGCCGACCCGCCATGACGGCGACAAACAGCACGGCGATGACGACAACATTAAGCAGCAGCGAGACAGCCAGCAGCCCCCACAGCAGGGGCGACGCCGGCGCGGGGCGATCTTGCATGGTTCACACTCGTCTACAGGTACTGGCCCACCAGTAACTTCACCCGCTCGCGCGCTTCCGGCGTGATGCGGTCGCGCGCAGTCATGATGGCGCTGCCCATGGCGCCCGCGCTCTCGTGCGGCAGACCCGCCACGACCGGCGCGAGGTTGGCGATGGCGCGTTGCGCCAGCGTCAGGTTGGCGTTCAGGCGGTCTATCACCATCGCCACGGTCACCGCCTCTTCGGATTCATGCCAGACGTCGTAGTCGGTCACGTGCGCCATGATGGCGAAGTCGATCTCGGCCTCGCGCGCCAGGAATGCTTCGGGGCAGGCGGTCATGCCGATGATGTCGCAGCCCCAGGCGCGATAGGCGCGGCTCTCCGCCTTCGTGCTGAAGCGCGGTCCCTCGATCGTGATGAACACCCCGCCGTCGTGCGCGGTTCCTCCGGCATCGCGCACCGCTTTGACAAGCGCCGCGCTCAACGAGTGCGACAGCGGGTCGGCGACGCCGACATGGCCCACGATGCCGCCGTCAAAGAAAGAGGCGGGGCGGCGGCCTTTGGTGTAGTCGAACAACTGGTCGGGCACGACGATATCGCGCGGGCGCAATTCTTCGCGCAGGCTGCCGCAGGCGCTGACGCTGACGATATGCCTGACCCCCAGCGTTTTCAGCGCATAGATATTCGCGCGCGACGGCACTTCGCCGGGGTTGTAGCGGTGGCCGCGCCCATGCCGCGGCAGGAATGCCACACGGCTGTCGCCCAGCGCGCCGACGACGATGACATCGGACGGGTCGCCAAACGGCGTGGCGATGCGATGCTCGCTCACGTCACTTAAGCCGGGCATGGCATACAGCCCGCTGCCGCCGATGACTGCAAACGCGATGTCATTGTTACTCATCCTGATACCCGCTCCTGCGGCTTGTTCCAGTGATCCGGTTTACGATGAAACGGACTGGGGCATGCCGATGCCGGCTGCCGCTGTCCATCTCTTATTGCAACTTTTTGATCTCCGCGATGACCTGATCTTTGGTGACCGCGCCGGAAAATTCCTTGCGCACCAGCCCTTTGCTGTCGATCAGCACCGTGGTCGGCAGGCCCAGCACGTTATAGGCGTCGCTGACGGCGCCTCTGGGGTCCTCGAGGATGGTATAGGTCACTTTATTCTCCGCCACAAACTGTTTCAGTTTGTCGGTGTCATCCTGCGTGCCGATGCCCACGAAAGCTACGCCGCTGCCGCCCAGTTCCTGATAGGCGGCGACCAGGTCCGGCGTCTCCAGCCGGCAGGGCGGGCACCAGGAAGCCCAGAAATTGATCAGCACCGTCTTGCCGCGCAGGTCTTTCAACGAGACTGCCTTGCCGTCGAAGGTCTTCAGCGTGAAATCGGGCGCCGGAGCGTTCATGCCCAGTCTGCGGATATTCGCGGTCGGCAGCACGATGACGGGATTATTCTGGGTCGGGCTGCTCTTGACGATGATCGCGGCGGTTCCCAGGCCGAATACGGCTGCCACAAGGGCGATGACGACGATGCTCGCCGGCAGCCTGCGCTTTTGCTCTGTCATCTCACCAATTAAAGCATCAAAACAGCCGAGCCGGCCATTCGATGTCTCCCGCCGGGCTAGCGGTACTTGTAAGCTCCGGTCATGGTTTCCTCGATCATGGGGAACACCAGCCACGCCACGCTGAAACCGAACATGCCGCCGGTGACGACCCGCAGGAATGCGGTGCTCTCGTGGAAGGGCAGGAGCGTCAGCGGGTACTCGCTGAAGAGTTGCCAGAAGCCGTCAATGCCGATGGGGATGATGCCGATCAGGATGAACAGCAGCCACGGCAGCGGGCGGGCGCGCTTGCGTACGAACGCGAAGGCAATGCCGCTGAACGCAATCGCCAGGTAGATGGCGTTGTCGCGCTCGCACACCGCAACCTTGTATCCCAGTTGCTCGTTGCCCTGGAATTCGCGCGCCTGCAGCAGCCCGCCGGGATTCAGCGCAATGCCGGTGGTCGTCTGAAAGACGCCGCTGTTCTGGCCGCGCGGGTAGTCCAACTGCTGTCCGAACAGGAAGAACGAGCGGAATGCATACGTGTGGCACACCAGCTTGAAAGGCTGGTAGATGAGCTGCGCGGCAGAGGCGGCGCCCAGCTTCATCAGCACCGGCGCCACAAACGGCAGCACCGAGTACACCATCATGATGCTGGTCACCAGCAACAGCCAGTGCCGCGAAAACCAGGCCGCAAAGGCATTCAGGCTGCGCGCCAGCACGGAATCCGACGAGATGGAAGGATAATCCCTGGAACTCTGCTCAGGAGAAGGCAAGTCTGACACGCCAGCGATTATAGCCGCATGTCCGGCGTACAATCAGGGCGTGCCCGTAATTCCGGCGGCAGGGACGCTGTTCATCGCATTTGTGCTTTCGGCCACGCTCACGCGCTTCGCCATCTGGCTCGGTCCGCGCGTGGGCATCGTGGCGGTGCCGGGCGGCCGGCGCAAACACGCCCGCATCACCTCGCGGTTGGGGGCGCTGCCGCTATGGGGCGCTTTCACCGCCGCGGCGCTGCTCAGCCAGTTGTTTCAGGTGCCCACACTGGACCCCAACGAGCCGCGCCGGCTGGCCGGCCTGCTGGTGGGCGGAACATTCATTTTCGTCATCGGGCTGCTGGATGACAGGTTCGAACTGGGATCGCTGCCGCAGTTCGCCGCGCAGGCTGTCGCCGCGCTGATTGCTA
>JAKALH010000376.1 GCA_021813225.1 Chloroflexota bacterium | reverse complement strand
GGAGCCGTGGCGCGTGCGCGCGTACTTCAGCGCCGTCGCGCCGTCCATGTGGTGCATCCCCTTGCTGATCACGAACGGGTCGTAGTGGTAGTTCATGTCCGGGTAGGTCGGGTCGTTGATGTTCTGGTCCACGTACACGTCGATGCCGCCCACCAGGTCAATCAGTTTCTCCACGGCGACGAAGTTCACCCGCACGTAATGCTGGATGGGGATGTTGAAGACTCTGCTGACTGTGCGCATGGCGTAATCCGGCCCGCCCAGCGCCATGGCGGTGTTGATGCGGTCGTTGCCGTGGCCGTCCAGCGGCACGTACAGGTCGCGCGGGATGCTCAACATGCCGGCGGTGTGCGATATCGGGTCGATTGTGAAGACGATCATCGTGTCGGTGGCCGCGTAGGCGGCGTTCTCCGACGGGCGCTGGTCCAGCCCCATCAGCAGCACGTTCATGCGGCGCGTCTCCAGCGGCGAGAGGGTAGCCGTCGGCGTGACCACGGGCCGTGCGGTGGGCGGCGGCGCGGTTGGCGTGGGTGTGCCGTTCTGGTTGTAGTACAGCGTGAGAATCCGATCAGGCTGGTTCGTGCCGTTGCCGCGCGCCAGCAGCGTCAACGCCGCCACCGGAATCACGACCAGCGTGAAGACGGCCCCCACGATCAGGGCGATGACCGCCCGCCGCGGCCAGCGGCGCACTGTATTGACTGGTTTCGCTTTCATCAATCCATACTCGATGATGCCGATATCGTTCTTATGATTGCCGCGTATTCTAACCCGCACGGCCTGGGCAATCCATGTGAATATCATGTAAACTCTGGCGCAGGAGTATGACATGAATCCGAACTGGACGCAGGGCGATATCCTGATTGACGGCAAACGCATTCACTACTGCCGCACAGGCCCCGCCGGGAGCGGCAAACCGGCCGTCGTGCTGGTGCACGGGTTTTCGGACAGCGGCCTGTGCTGGCAGACCGTGGCCGAAGAACTGGAAACCGACTACGACGTGGTGATGCCCGACGCGCGCGGGCACGGCCTGTCCGAGCGCGTGCAGCGCGACGAGAAGCTCGACATGCCCGCCGACCTGGCCGGCGTCATCCGCGCACTGGGCTTGCAGCGCCCGGTCGTCGGCGGGCACTCGATGGGCGCCGGCGAGGCCGCGCTGCTTGGCGCGCGCTTCCCCGAAATCGTCGGTGGCCTGTTCCTGGAAGACCCGCCGTGGTGGCAGCCCGCCAACGACGACTTCCGCCCCGGCCGCCGCATGGAAGGCAGCCAGTTGGGACAATGGGCGCTGTCGCTGCCCGCCCGCAGCCTGCGGGAACTGCTGGATGAATGTCATGCCGAACACCCGTCCTGGCCGGAGACCGACGCGCTGCGCTGGTGCGAGGGCAAGAAACAGCTCGACCCCAACATCGTCTACACGGATAACGACTTCACGGGCGACTGGCGACAGGTCTCCGCCGCCGTTGCCTGCCCGGCGCTGCTCATCACCGCCGATACGGCGCTGGGCGGCATCGTCACGCCGGAACTGGCCGCCGCGGTCGTCGCTGAGAATCCGAACTTCCGGGTGGCGCACATCGCCGGCGTGGGACATCACGTACGCTTTGCCGGCCACGCGGCTTACATGCACGCCGTGCGCACGTTCATCGACGCCATCGCCGTCCAGCAGGTGTGAGGCGCGCAGCCCGCCAGCCTGTTCATCGGCATGCGACACGTTCAGCCCGCGGCAAGGGTTGTCTGATTTGCGCTGAAGAAATACACGACTGTCGGGTGTCCCGGTGCCCCGCAATCCTATAATCGAGGCATGCCACACCCAACTGCATCTCTTGACGTCGACGCCATCCGCGCCGCCATGATGGCGGTGATCCAGCAACTGTACCCGCTGTCCAGCCGTATTGAGTACCGGTTGGTCGGCAGCGCAGCGGCGGTGCTGCGCGGGGCCGCCTTTCCCGCCGCCGATATCGACATCCTGATGAAGACCCGCGCCGACCTCGACACCTTCGCGGAGAGGATGTCAGCGTTCCGGTGTCTGGACGCGCCGGCGTGGCTGGCTGAGTCGAAGCAGTACTACGCCAACTATCTCGTCAACGGCGCCGAGGTCGGCTTCAGCACGGTAGAGATCGAAACCGACAAGGACTGGTTCGAGACGTACGGCCCCGGCCCGTGGCGGCATTTTTCGTATGTCACGGCCAGTGTGTTCCGCGTGCCGGCGGCGGCGCTCGAACTGCACCTGATCACCGAACTGCACCGCGGCAACACCGCGCGCTGCGATGCCATCATCAAAGTTCTGAACCGCAACGGCTGCGACATCGCGCTGCTGGGGCGCGGCATGGCCGCCATCAAGGTGCCGCTGGCGCGCCAGCAGGACATCCTCCGCCGCGTGCAGGAAGAGGCGTGAAAGTGGGTTTACTACGGGTCCCGGAAGAACCCGTGGTTATCGCACCATCATGTCGCCGCCGTCGCCTGCTAAGCCGCTCGCCCTGCTGCGCCTGCTGCTGATTGCCGGCGCGGCTGCGTGGGTGCTCGTCCAATTCGTCACGCCGGCCGCCACACATGCCGGCATCAACTATTACTACCGCGCGCGCTTTCTGGACATGCTGAACGGGCGGGCCTGGCGGCCATTCGTCACCCGCGCGCTGCTGCCCACGACCGTGCGCGGCATCGTCGCCATCGCCCCGCCGGAGCTGCAGCAGGGCGCGGCAGATGCTGTTGCGCGCACGCCCGGCCTGCGCGCCGCGTTCAAAGTGCTGGGCTGGGAGACATCCGCCGCGTTTGTCTATGCAATCGCATGCGTGCTGATGTGGCTGGCGCTGTGCGGTTTTGCGGCGGCGGCAACGGCGCTGGCTGTAGAAGCGGGCGGCCTGCCCGATACGCCGCTAATGCGCGGAGCGCTGGCGCTGGCGGCGCTGCTGGGCCTGCCGCTGTTCTTCCGCTACGCTTCGTACATCTACGACCCCGCCCAACTGGCGCTGTTTACGACGGCGCTGCTGCTGATCGCGCGGCGCAATCTGCGGGCGTTCGCCGCCGTGTTCGCGCTGGCCTGCATCAATAAGGAGACGGCCGTCCTGCTGATTCCGCTGGCGGCATATGCCTGGCGTGGGCGGCTGCCGCGCCGGCGGCTGGCCGGCTTCGTGGTCGGCCTGGGCGCGGTCTACCTGGCGATCCGGCTGGGGCTGGCGTGGGTTTTCCGCAGCAACCCCGGCTCGCTGCTGGAGTTCCACCTGCTGGATCACAATCTGGCGCTGCTGAGCGCGCCGTGGAATATCGGCGGCATCCTGCTGGCGGCTGCGCTGGCCTTTCTGCTGCTGTATCGCTGGCGCGATAAGCCCGTGTTCCTGCGTGTGGGGCTGGCCGGCACGCTGTTGCCGCTGGCCGGCATGGCGGTCTTCTTCGGCTACCTGGATGAATGGCGCGGCTACTACGAGGCGTACCCGTTCGCGCTGCCGCTGATGGCATGGTCGGTGCTGGCATTGGGACGCCGGGCGCGGGTTGTCATAGAATCGGCGCAGGAGAGGAATTACCGCCGATGAACGAGCACAGCAACAATCCAGTCAACCATACTGACTCCCGCTTCAGCGAAGGGCACCGACGTCCACACACGTACGGGCGCACCGACGTGTGCGCCCCGGAGGGCAGGCACGCAGGCCTGCCCGTACGCTGCGCATTTCGCCCGCTGGGCAGGCACGCAGCCGAAGGGCCCGTACGCCGATGCCACACACGTACGGGCGCACCGACGTGTGCGCCCCGTTGGGCAGGCACGCAGGCCTGCCCGTA
>JAKALH010000016.1 GCA_021813225.1 Chloroflexota bacterium | reverse complement strand
ATGGGCGCGCGCTCCGGAGACAGATTGCGATCGCTCAGAATAATGATTGCGTAACCCTGCTCGACGCACTCGGCTGCCTGCTGGCACAGCGCCTGCATGGCTTCCTGAAGTCCCGCTTCTCCCTGGCTGACATCAAACAGGCTCTCCAGCGTCACGGCGCGGAACTCGGGCAGCTTCGAACTGCGGATACGTTCCAGATCGCCGGTGGTCAGGATCGGCGCGCGTAATTTGAGTCGCCGCGCGTGGTCCGGTTTTTCCTCAAGGATATTTCCTTCGCCGCCAAGGAACGTTGTCAGTGACATGACCAGCCGTTCGCGTATGGGGTCAATCGGTGGATTGGTCACTTGCGCAAAGATCTGCTTGAAGTAGCTGAAGACCAGTTGCGGTTGATCAGACAGGACAGCCAGCGGAGTGTCGTTGCCCATCGAACCGATCGGCTCCGTCGCGGTGGACGCCATCGGCCTGATCAGGACATTCGAGTCTTCACGGGTGTAGCCGAACGCAATCTGGCGCGTCAGCAGGGTCTGGGGGTCGTAGTCCGTTGCGCCAGCGCCAATGCCAAAACCTTGAAACTCAATGCGGTTGGCGGTGACCCAGCGCCGGTAATGCTGCTGGCGGCAGATATCCGCCTTCACCTCGTCATTGTTAAAGACGCGCTGTTTGGCGATATCGACAATCATCATCTTGCCGGGGCGCAGGCGCCCGCGCTGTACGATGTCATCGGTCTCGATCTCCAGCGCCCCTGTTTCCGACCCCAATACCAGCAGGTCATTGCGGGTGATGGTGTAGCGCAGCGGCCTCAGACCATTGCGATCCAGAATTCCGCCCGATTGAATCCCATCTGTGAACAGGATCGCCGCCGGCCCGTCCCACGGTTCCATGATGTTGGCGTGATATTCGTAAAATCCACGCCGATCATGCCCCATATAGTACTTGTCGCCCCACGCTTCGGGGATCATCATCAAAATGGCATGCGGCAGACTGCGACCGCCCAGGTACAGCATTTCCAGCATGTTGTCGAATGCAGCGGAATCGCTCATCCCCTCAACGATGATAGGCATCAGCTTTTTTATGTCGTCGCCGAATGCTTTGGTTGCGAGCATTGAGCGACGCGCCATGAGTTTATTGATGTTGCCGCGCAGGGTATTGATTTCGCCGTTGTGGCACATTGCCCTGAACGGTTGGGCGAGCGGCCAGCTTGGGAAGGTATTCGTGCTATAGCGGGCATGCACGATGGCGACTGCCGATGATACTTGATCGTCATTCAGCTCTGGGTAAAACTTGCCCAACTGGTGCGCCATCATCATCCCTTTGTAAACGGTTGTGTGACTGCCCAGGCTGGGGATATAAAAACGGTCTGCCACGATACCGCCTTCTTTCAGGGCGGCATTCTCGGCAACGCGGCGTGCAACGTACATCTGGCGCTCAAAGGTGAGGTAGTCCATCCCGGGGTTCGATACGAATACCTGCATGACCTCCGGCACGGTGCTGCGCGCAGTCGCACCAACCGCCAGCGGATCGGTGGGTACCTGTCGCCACCCCAGCACTCTAAAGTCCTCATCGCGCAGCGATTTCTCAAATATCTCCATGCAGCGCCCCGGATTATCACGGGGTGTATACAGGACACCGACGGCATACCGTCCGGGTTGAGGCAGGTGGATGCCCAGGTCGGCACAACGTTCTTTCAGGTAGGCATGGGGTATCTGCATCAGAATGCCGGCTCCATCGCCCGTATCAGGGTCGCTGCCGACAGCGCCACGGTGGCTGAGATTCTGCAGCATATCCAGACCCATACGCACGATGTCGTGCGATTGCCTGCCCTTGATATTTGAAATCAGACCCACGCCGCACGCGTCGTGCTCAAACGCAGGGTCATAAAGTCCCTCAGCCAGCGGAAACTGTGATATGAACGATTCGTCAACCATAACAGCAACTTAGAGTTATGAAATGCCCCCGGACAGGGTAACCGCTCTCTCGACATGGAGAACTGACAGGCAGGAGCGTCGTGGCTCTGACGGAGGAGGCTCCACTTAAGGAAGCATGTATAGCATGAGATTTATGCAACACAAGTGACTTTTGTCACACGGTATGACGCTACATTACATGCGGAGTTAAGAAACGACTAAGGTTATCTTAAAACTCAGCTACATTTACGTCTTTATAATCGCGAGCTTAGCAGATACCATAAACAATAATGCTCCGGAGAGGTTGCATGATCAAGGCCGAAGGATTGAGCAAGTCCTATAGCGAAGTGCGCGCCTTGCGCGAAGCTACATTCGACGTTGCGGATGGGGAAATAGTTGGTCTATTGGGGCCGAATGGCGCCGGCAAGACCACGATGATCAAAATACTGACCGGCTATCTGCAGCCCGATGATGGAAGTGTTGAAGTGGACGGTATCGATGTTTTGGCGCGCCCGCGCGACGTGCAGTCGCGCATCGGTTACCTGCCGGAGAACGCTCCGCTGTATCCTGAACTCAGCGTTCAATCGTATCTACAGATGATGGCTGAACTTCGGGAGATTCCACCGCAGAACCAGTTGGGGCAGATTGCGGAAGCGATCCAGGCCACTTCGCTTAAAGACTACTTGACGCGACCGATTGGCAAGCTCAGCAAGGGTTTACGGCAGCGGGTAGGGCTGGCACAGGCTATCCTGCATAAGCCCCGCCTGCTGATTCTGGACGAACCTACCGTAGGCCTGGATCCGACGCAGATTGTTGAAATACGCGGCCTGATACGCCGGCTGGCGAAACACAGCACGATCCTTTTTTCCAGCCACATCCTGCCAGAGGTTGAGGCAGTATGTGATCGCGTCATCATCATTATGAATGGACGCATACGCGCCGATGCGAAGCTTGCCGAACTGGAAGCTACCGATAACGCCGTTATGGTGTTTCAGAAAAAGATCGGCAACCTCGAATTCGTGCTGCAACAATCACCAATGGTTAAGCGCATTGAACTGCTGGACAGTAAAAACGGGCAGCCGAGTTACAGGATTTACGGTAAATCAGGTGCGGACTTGTGCCCTGCACTCTATGAAGCCGCGAAGAGCCAGAACTGGCCTATGCGCGAGCTGCGCCGCGACGCCCGCACTCTGGAGACTGTATTTAATGAGCTGGCCACATCCTCGATGGCCGGTGAGACTGAAGATGAAAGCAAATAACCGCAGAAAGTAGTCATGAAACCAATACTGGCAATCACGCGAAAAGAGCTGAAGGGTTACTTCGGCTCCCCGATGGCGCTGATATTCATTGGAACTTTTCTGGCCGCAAGCCTGTTCACCTTTTTCTGGATCGACACCTTCTTCGCCCGCAACATCGCCGACGTGCGACCGTTGTTTCAGCGTATGCCCATACTGCTCATTTTTCTGGTCGCTGCGCTGACCATGCGCCAATGGAGCGAAGAACAACGGTCGGGAATGCTCGAGATGCTGCTGACATTGCCCGTTCAGCATGTCCGGCTGGTAATCGGCAAATTCCTGTCTGTCATTATTCTTGTCGCTGTGGCGCTGGCCTTGACCTTTCCATTGGTGTTCACGGTTGCCATACTCGGCAACCTGGATTTCGGCCCTGTCATCGGCGGATATGTCGCTGCCTTGCTGCTGGCTTCTGCATACGCTGCAATCGGTCTGTTTGTTTCCTCGCGCACCGATAACCAGATTGTGGCGTTGATCGTGACCCTGATCATCGGCGGGTTGTTTTACCTGGCCGGCAGCGCAGCCTTGACGGATTTCCTCGGCAGTCAGGCCGGCGACATCCTGCGCGCCATTGGGACGGGAAGTCGATTCGAGAGTATCGAGCGCGGCGTCATCGATATACGCGATCTTATTTACTATGCCTCTTTAACTGTGCTGTTCCTCGTCCTGAACACGCTGTCGCTGGACCGAAAACGCTGGAGCAACGGAGACCGTACGCTGGCATATCGAAGGAACATGAACCTCACCGGAGGGTTGATCGCACTGAACCTGGTGGCGCTAAATGTATGGGTGGCTCCGCTGACCGGCCTGCGCGCCGACCTGACGGAACAGCACCAGTTCAGCCTGTCGCCTGCAACCACCAGTCTGATCAACAGCCTGCAGGAGCCTTTGCTGATCAGGGCGTATATCAGCCAGAATACGCACCCCTTACTCGCCCCGCTGGTGCCGCAACTGCGCGATATGCTGACGGAATACCAGATCGCCAGCGCCGGCAAAGTGACGACCGAAGTGATCGACCCGAGTAAAGACAGCGCTGCCGCTGCCGAAGCCAGCAAGGCTTATGGCATTCAGCCGACACCGTTACAGGTTGCCGGCCGCTATGAAACATCAGTCATCAATACCTACTTTGATGTACTGATACGCTACGGCGACCAGAACACCGTGCTCAACTTCCGCGATCTGATACAGGTTACCCCACAGCACGATGGCAGCGTCGATGTGCAGTTCCGCAATCTGGAGTACGACCTGACCAGTGCGATCAAGAAAGTCGCATTTGGTTTTCAGAGTATCGACTCCGTATTTGCGGCGATAAAGAATCCAATCCAGTTTTACATCATCGAGACGCCGAATACTCTGCCGCAACCGGTCAAGGACACGCCCGCTCTTATCGAGAAGGTTGCCAATGACATCAAGGCTCATTCCGGCGGTAAATTCAACGTCCAGGTTGTAAATCCGGATGCGCCCAACAGCCCGTTTACGCGCAGCGCGCTGCAAAAGCAATTCAGCCTGCAACCCACACCCGTATCGCTGTTCTCTGACCAGACCTACTACCTGAATATGCTGATGGTGGTCAATGGGAAGGGGCAATTGCTTTACCCGGCTGGAAATTTCAGTGAAACCTCGATACGGACGGCGATTGAGTCGGCGTTGAAAAGAACGACATCGGGATTTCTCAAGGTGGTCGGCATCTGGACGCCGCCAGCGGCTGCGCAGACGCCTCTTTCGCAAGGGGGAAGTTCAGAAAGCTTCCAGACCATCACTGATCAGCTCAAGCGTAACTACGATGTACAGACCGTCGACCTGACCACGGGGCAGGTGCCGCCTAATATCGACACACTGCTGGTCATCGGTCCCGGCAACATGACTGACAAAGAGCGCTATGCGATTGACCAGTACCTGATGAGCGGCGGATCGCTCGTTGTGGCGGCGGGGAACTACACCATACAGCCCGGTCCCGGCGGGATTGGCCTGTTGCCAACGCAGAATGGCATCGACGGCATGCTGGCTTCCTATGGCGTGACTATCAGCCGTTCACTGGTGATGGATACCCAGAATGAACCGTTTCCATCGCAGGTCAGCCGCAATGTGAACGGGGTCACGGTGCAGGAAATCCAGGCGCTGAACTACCCGTTTTTTGTGGATATAAGACCGAACGCGATGGATACCAGCAGCCCGATAGTGTCCAGCCTGCCGGCAGTGACATTGAACTGGGCGTCGCCGGTCCTGCTCGATGCCACAAAGAACGCCGGTCGAAAAACGCAGGTACTGCTGCGTTCCAGCGACCAGTCGTGGCTGCGTACAAATCTCAATATCCAGCCCGACTATGTGAAGTACCCTGATGTTGGCTTTGCCGTGGAAGGCGAGCGCCAGTCATATCCGATGGCGGTCGCGATACAGGGTTCATTCAAGAGCTATTTCGCCGGTAAGCCATCCCCGCTGCAGGTAAAACCCACGCCCGCGCCTACTTCAGCCGCGGCTGCCGCTGCAACGGTCGTGCCACCGACGGCGCAACCCATCATGCCCAGCAGTGCAATCGGCCAGTCGCCGGACACCGCACGTCTGGTCGTGGTGGGAAGCACCGAGTTCCTCAATGATCTGATACTTCAGTTGTCGTCGCAACTGAGCCAGAACCGGTATCTTAACAGCCTGCAGTTCATGCAGAACGCCGTTGACTGGTCGGTAGAAGACCTGGACTTGTTGAGTATCCGCTCACACGGGACGACGGCCCATGTGCTGCAACCGCTGTCGGAAAACCAGCGCACTTTCTGGGAAGTGTTGAACTATGTTATCGCGCTTACCGCATTGATCGGCATCGGCGTGATCTGGCGGATGCGCCAGCGTGCAGAAACGCCGCTTCCGCTGAACAGCGTCAGCACAGCCGCGGCGCCAGAAGCGTAGTCAGGCATCGAACATTGTGAAACATCTGGTCAATTTGCTGAGACTTGGAGAACCTTGGGAATGAATCGACGAAACGGTATCCTGGCTGTTGTACTGCTGGCGCAGGTGATTCTGATCGTGCTGCTGTCGTCTCTTCGCGCAACCGCAACCGCGCAGCCAGGCAAGCCGATCTTTGGGACTATCAAGGCTACGGACATCAACTCATTAACTCTCACGGACTCAACCGGAAAAACGACCGAGTTGACAAAACAGGGGGCCGACTGGGTTATGCCTCAGAGCGATAACTACCCGGCTGAGGCAACGAAGATTACGACTTTTCTGGATAAAGTCCTGAAAATACAGACCGGGAGACTGATAGCGCAGACGCAGAGCAGCTATTCGCGTCTCAAGGTCGCTGACGACAACTTTGCCAGTAAGGTCGTATTCACACTGGCGAATGGACAGTCTCATACTTTGCTGGTTGGCACGTCGCCCAGCGCGGGTTCCACGCATGTTCGCGCAGATGGCGCGAAGGACGTATATCTGGTCGATGGCTTGACCAGCAACGACGCTGCGCCGGACGCAGTGAACTGGATCAATCCAACCTACATCGCGATGCTGCCCGGCCAGGTCACCGGTATAACGATTAGAAACGGCAATGGAACGTTTTCGTTCACAAAGAACATATCCAATACCTGGATGATGGATGGCCTGGCTGCAGGTGAGAAGTTCGATACGGCCAAGCTCACCAGCATGGTCGGGCAGATCACACCACTGCCTTTGCTGAGGCCGTTGGGCAAGGGTGTGAAGCCCGAATACGGTCTGACACCGCCCTCCACAGTGGTGACGGTAACCCTGCAACCGACTGCCACTGTGAGCGTCAAACCTGTCGTTTTCCAGATCGGCGCCAAGGATACGACGGATAACAGTTATACCGTCAGCTCTAATGAATCGCCATACATTGTGCGCATCGGGAGTTTTGAACTCGACAGCTTTGTGACGTCAAACCGGCAGTATTTTCTCATCCCGCCGCCGACACCCGTCGTATCGCCGACGTTGACTCCGGCACGGTAGAAGCTGTCGTCTACTCGCCGGGCGCCAGGGCGAAATCCGAGAGCAGGTCGCGGTCGCAGGTCAGGCTGCTGCCGTCAAAGCCGAGTTCCGCGACCTGCAGTGAAGTGCGGCGTGAGCGATACGGCTATACGCCGTTAGCCTGTTGGGCCAGCGTCGGCCCGCGCTGTGGATGGGTAAAGTAGAAGAACACGTTCGGCCCTTTCTGCGCGTGATCCGTCAAGACCGCGCCGGCGACCTGCCAGTTGTACAGGTCAATGCTGTCTGCCTGATAGATATGCGAGCCGTCGGCCTCGAAATGCCAGTCCCACAGGTCAGCGCTGGTGTAGTGGATGATCAGGCGCTTGCCCGGCCAGTCGTGCGGTACTCCGGGCACGTAACTGGCAAACATATGGTATAAACCGGCGTGCCATATGATTTCAGGCGCCCAGAATGTGTTACGTCCCCGCTCAAATTCAAGACCAGCCAGAGTGCCTCGATATCCCCATGTCTGGCCGGAGTCGAACGATGAAGCGATGCCGATGTCGGTGCCATGCACCCACGCATAGCCGGGCGCATCCTGATTCGCACGCCGGTTAGTGTATAGAATCCACCAGTTATGCTCTTGGTAATTCCAGATGATTGTGGGATCGGCTGCGCGCCATCGTAAATCGGATCGCGAAACAACGGTTGTGGCGCGTGCGTCATATGTGATAGTCTATAACATAGAACTGACTCAACAAGCCAGCAGAGAAGCGTGCGAAACGTGGATACAACGAAAGTAGGTCCGTCGGATGCTGACAATCAGCCGACCGAAAAACACACCGAGCCGGTTGCGTCGAGATTACCATACCTGGCTGGCATCGATGGACTGCGCGCCATCGCCGTCGTTGCCGTATATTTCTATCATGCGCAGTTCGCCTGGATGGCCGGCGGTTTCCTCGGCGTCGAAGTCTTCTTTGTCATCAGCGGCTACCTGATTACAGGGCTGCTGCTGGCGGAGTGGCGCAAAACGAACGGATTAAACCTGGGCCGCTTCTGGTTCAGGCGTGCCCGCCGCCTATTGCCCGCCGTTTTTACGCTGATACTGGCAACACTGGTATTCGCGGTTCTATTCCTGCCCGGTGAAGTCGCCTCGCTGCGCTCCGATGCCCTGGCGGCAGCAGCATACGTCAGCAACTGGTACCAGATACTCAGTCACAAGTCATACTTCGAGGCGATAGGTCGCCCGTCGCTGTTACGACACCTCTGGTCGCTGGCGGTCGAAGAACAGTTTTACGTCGTATGGCCGCTGTTATTGCTGGCCGGTCTGCGCTGGCTGCGCCCGCGCGGACGCTTTATATTGCCTGTGGCCGTACTCGTACTGGCTGTCGCGTCCACACTATTGATGGCCGGCTACTATCAGCCCGACGCAGACCCGTCGCGCATTTACTATGGCACCGACACGCGCGCAGCCGGATTCCTCATCGGCGCAGCGCTGGCGATGCTGCTGGTTCCCCGCACGGGCGATGTCGAGGTGTCGCGGAGGAGGAGTCTGGCGATCGACATGGCGGGCGTGTCAGCGCTCCTCACGCTTATCGCCATCTTCGTCCTGGTGAACGAAATCAACCCATACCTGTATCTGGGTGGTTTCGCGGTTGTTGCCGTTCTATCCGCCATTGTTATCGTCGCCGTCGTTTATCCCCGCACATGTATAATGCCCGGGCTGCTGGGCACGCGCGTATTGACCTGGTTGGGCCTGCGCTCATACAGTATCTACCTCTGGCATTGGCCTGTGATCGACCTGACACGCCCCTATGTCGATGTCCCGTTTGGCGGACTGCCGCTGTACCTGCTGCAGGCGGCGCTGACACTCGTCCTGGCCGAGTTATCCTATCGATTCATTGAGCGCCCGGTTCGCGACGGGGCACTGGGCCGATTGTGGCAGTCATTGTGGAGAACCCGCCGTGTTGCTGACGCTGTTCCGTGGGCAGCCGGTAGCGTCGTTTCGCTGGCTATCTGCGTGGCAGTGGGGATATCGGTGGTGAATGCGAGACCGCCCGATGTGCCATCTGAGCTTGCCGAACCCACGGCGACTGTTGCCGCATCGCCTACGCCTGTGCAGGTCGCAGCGATAGCGACGCCTGTTGAGGCGAGTCCAACGACGCCAGCCACGGCGTCGCCGACAAACGCTCCGGTTTCCACAGTAACCCCGGTTATGCCCGCCAAGCCGTACCAGATACCCTGGCCCTACTCGTTGCTGGCGACGAATACGATCTCAGTCGGTGTAGTAACGACGCCGGCGCTGCGTGGCACGCCTTTTGCGACTGCACTGGCGGCGACGCCTGCAGCCACAAGTACTAAAGCTGTAGCGGCCCCTGCGGCCACCGCGCGCATTACCAGCCCTGTGACGCCTGTGCCTGGCCCAACCCTTGCCCCGCAAAAAACAGTCACGGATGTGCTCGGCGGGAACTACAAGGTGCTCGCGATCGGCGACTCGGTCATGCTTGGTGCCGCTCACGAACTGGCACAGTCGCTGGGAGGGGCGGAAGTGAATGCCGAGGTCAGCCGGCAGGCCAGTGCTGCGATTGCTCTTCTGCAGTCGCGTAAGGATGCCGGTACGCTGGGCGATGTTGTTATTATCCACATCGGAAGCAACGGCTTTGTAACACAGAAGCAATTCGATCAGATGATGCAGATACTGAAGGGCGTTCCGATTGTCGCCGTTGTCAATGTACGGGTGCCCCTGCGCTGGGAATCGGCGAATAATACCCTGTTTGCCAACAGTATCAAGAACGTACCAAACGCGGTGCTGGTCGACTGGTATGGGCTGAGCAATCAGCACCCGGACTGGTTCACACCCGACGGTGTGCATCTGCAACCCGAAGCCCGCCAGAAATACGCGGATCTCATTGTCGCACAGATCAAGGCATTTAATAGTTCGGTGCCGCATTTGCCGGCGCCACGACAGGCGCAATAAAAAGGCGATCACTGGAGGGCAGGGCGAGGGTGCTTAACTGCTGAAGGATTCAAAGGCGACGATGGGAATCGAACCCATGAATAAGGGTTTTGCAGACCCTTGCCTTACCACTTGGCCACGTCGCCTCGACGTTTTAGCCATCAGATAATACCGCAAAACGACGAATCTGGGAAGACCCGCAAAAGGCAACCAATGTGGCCAAACGGCATGAACGATCAAAATGCGGCAGTTCTGGCACCTCAGGTGGCGGCGATTGTGCTGACCTACAATGAACAACGCCATATTGTCGCGTGCCTGGACACACTGCGCTGGGCAGATAAACTGATCGTGTTTGACTCACACTCAAGCGACCAGACCGCCTCGCTGGCGACCCGCGCCGGCGCGACGTTGATGCAGCATCCATTCAGCAATTTCGCCCAACAGCGCAATGCGGCACTTGCAGCGGTCGATATCGACTGGGTATTCTTTGTCGATGCCGACGAACGCTGTACCGATGCCTTATCAGGAGAAATCCGCAGTGTCATCCGCACCGACGAGCATCCAGTCTGGGCTGTCCCGCGTGACAACTTTCTTTTCGGTCGACTGACACGTGGAGCAGGCTGGTTTCCGGACTATCAGGCCCGCCTGTTCAGGGTGGGCCGCGCGGCATTCGATCCGCAGCGCGAGGTGCACGAAGTCGCTGTGTTTACGGGCGCCATGGGATACCTGCGAAATACCCTGACACACTATAACTATGACTCCATTGCGCAATTCCACGATAAACAGCGCAGGTATGCACAACTGGAGGCAGGCATCATGTATAAGAAGGGTATCCGGCCGAAGGCGCGCAATTACATCCTGCAGCCCTTGCGCGAGTTCAGGCGCCGCTTCGTGCAACTCGCGGGATATAAAGACGGGCTGCATGGCATGCGCCTGAGCCTGCTGCTGGCATATTACCAGTTTGAGATGTATCGCCGTCTGGCTCGACTGTGGCGCACTTCGGCAGCCGGCTAGGAAGCGGGCTTGCTGCCCTCAGTGCCGGCTGGAGGTTCGCCGGCGGCTTTCGATATCGGGCGCATCAATATCCTCCTGCCGCCTGCTCGCGTCGGGTACGCCACATAGCGCGGCTGTACTGGGGCGTCGGGTTGTGTGTTCCGATTGCGTAAGGCGCGCAGCTTATCAAACCAGCTTGCGCCGTTTTGGCGTGCAACCGGTGTGATCTTCTGCTCAGGAACGGGCGGTAACTGATTCACTGATGGTGCTGCTTCGGGTTGCAGGATTGACGATTGCGTTGCTGCTGACGGAATGATATGCTGTTCAGCAGTCTCTCCCTCGGCAGCAGCAGCCGGTACAACCGCTGGTCGAGGTGCAGCAACAGGTACGGCTACACCGATGTCAGCCGTTACCGCATCGGACTTTCCAAGCGGCATCATTTCCGGTTGCGAAACAACTGGGCGGCGAGCGCCAATGACCCGTAGCAGCCACGCCACCGGCAGAGCAGCGACCGTGGAAAACGCAAGCAGAACCAGCGACGATGTGATCTGTGCCGTCAACTGGCCCGGATCACCTGTAACAGCGCTACCGGGAAGTGCGCCTGTAACGCCGAGATTGGTAATACCCAGATAACCATCTGTGCCGACGCCGTTCCAGCCGGCAGTAAAGGAGCCGCTTGCAAATAGACCGGATAGGAGGGCGCCAAAAAGCGCGGGTGCGATCCAGGCGCTGATCGCTCCTGCATCGTCCTGCAGGCGTAATACTTCGTTGATGTAGAAGTAGCCAATGGTGGACAATGCAACTGCAATCAAAGCTGCCATCACTGCTGTCCACGGCGGGAGCAGAAATCCGCCCATGCCGACCAGGATGAGTGCTGCCAGGGCGGCCCGTGATGCCAGCAGGACATCAATCCGGCGGCTGGCAAATACCGAATATGCAACCGCAAGCATGATTGCCATGCTTACAGCGACCAGGCTATTCAGCGCCATGACGTTGATTGCTGTCACTGCGCTTTGTGGGTACAGCGGATTGCCAGCGACATATGACACACTGCCAATCAGCAGGAGCACAATACCGCTTACCGCTCGGAACGGGAAGTGAGTATCGGGCAGTTGCGGGTTCTCTTGATAAGCGCGACGCGGGCCTAATACGAGCCAGGCCAGACCGGCGCTGCCCGCCACCAGGGCAGCGCTGCTCAGACCGCCAATATCAACAGCGCCATGCCCCAGATTGAGATTCGTGCCGAGCGCTGCCAACCAGCCGCCGCCCCACAGCCAGTAGCCTGTTACGGGAAATAGCACACCGCTGATAACGGCTGCAAAAACCAGGTGGACAGACAGCCGTGCGCGTGTGCCCAGCGCGCTGGACATCAGCATAGCGCTTGAGATAGAAAGCGGCAGGTAGCTGATAAGCAGCGCGAATACTTTTACATTAGCGGCATCTGACAGGAAAAAACCGTGCAGCCCAAATAAGCCCCAATTTTGATCGATGACAGGGAGAGCAACCACGTGGGTATATCCGCCAAATTCCGGGGTATGCAGTAAATTACCAATACCACCAAACATAATGGCGAAGCCGGTTGCAATATAGGCCAAGGCCGCTGTTACCAGGACAAGCAGGCCGGTTGCAGCGACACGCGCTTCCTGATCTCGTGGTGTCGCTGCTGACTGTAGTAACCAGATGCCTGTGGGCATCAGCAGTGACAGCAGACCTGCGTACAACATACCAGCGAAGTATATAATGAATTAGAGACCAATATCGTCCGAACAGGAGATAACTATAGAATCGCAAACCCAAATTTCAAGTGCGTTGAATTCCAGTTTGAATCCTCATACCGCCGTCAATGCGTTGACAGTTGCCCGGCTTGCTGTGGACGCAGCCGAGGACAAGAAAGGCCACGATATCATCCTTCTCGATCTGCGTCGGCTCTCCTCCGTAACGGATTTCTTCGTCGTATGTTCCGGTGCCGTGGACAGGCAACTCGAAGCAATCAGCGAGAGCATAGTCGACATGATTCGAAAAGCACACGGCATCCGGCCCCGGCATATAGAGGGCAGCGGTGAAACGGGATGGGTGCTGCTTGATTATGGGGATGTTGTAGTGCATATATTCACGCCATCACTGCGCAGCTACTATAATCTCGAGGCGTTGTGGGCGAATGCCCCCGTGCTGTTGCGGATGCAGTAGCTAGAACTGCAGGCTCCTGTAGCGCATCACTACGCTCTCTACGATACCGAGGGCGGACATTGCCGCCAGCAGGTTGCTGCGGCCATAACTGACAAAGGGCAACACCACGCCGGTTACAGGCATGATTCCTACCTGCATACCCAGGTTGATATATGTCTGCAGAAACAGCACCGCGCCAATGCTGACGCATAGCAGTCTTCCGAAGGTGTCGCGCGCCAGCCAGGCGGCTCGCAGCGACCTGTAGATGATGAACATCAGCAGCAGCATGAAAACCAGCGATCCAACCAGACCTAACTCCTCTCCGATGACCGAGAAGATGAAATCGGTATGGCGCACGGGCAGGAATCGCAACTGGCTCTGTTGGCCCTTGCCAAAACCCTGTCCCAGCCACCCGCCTGACCCCAGTGCGATGAGTGCCTGATCGGACTGGAACTTGTCCCCGTGTGCGACGTTGATGCCAAGCAGTTGCTGAAAGCGATCAATCTGATAAGGTTGTATCAATCCCAGTTGGACGACGAGGAGAACCATCGCGACAGCCGCGATGCTGATGATGACGACATGCTGGCGCTCGATACCACCGACGAATATCACGGCGAGCCACATGAACAGGATGATGAACGCGCTGCTCAGGCTGGGCTGGCGTAGGATCAGTACGAGACAGGGCAGTATTATCAGAAAAGAGAGCAATACCGTCTCAAAGTATGGACGCTTTCCCTGCCTGTCAGCCACGAATTTGGCGAGGACAATACCGAGTGTGAGTTTGGCTACCTCGCCGGGTTGCACATCGAACCCCCCGAATACAAACCAGCGGCGCGCGCCAAAGCGCTCGGTGCCGACAAATAATACAGCGACGAGCGAGAGCAGCGTCACTGCATAGATCGGGATGGCCACGCTTTTATACAGGGTGTAGTCGACGATGCTGATGGCGAGCAGCACCACCAGGCCAATCAGCCCCGTGATCGCCTGGTCGATAGGGGTTCGTACGAGCTGGGGGTCGCCGCGTGAAGCGCTGTAGATCATGGCGATCCCGGCGATCAATAGCAGAGTCATTCCGATCAGCAGCAGATAGTCAAAGTGCCGCCATAAGCGTTTGTCAGGCATGAATTACGTGTCTTACAGTTGTCTTTTGGCGCCGTCCGGGCGGCGCCGGGATTCGGCAAGCAGGGGAATATCGACCAGCAGGCGGTTTTCCTCGCCGGCGACATCGATATTGACGCTGACGCTGGAGCGGTCGATCGGCAGTCGCCTTGAAATCACTGCGATGATGTCGTCTTTGATGAGGTCGAGTACACCCGGCGGGATTTCAGCGCGATCGTGGATCAGCACAAAGCGTAACCGCTGTTTAGCGGTATCGGCGCTGTTACGTCCCTTGAACAACTGCTTTAGTGCGTTCATCCTCTTCCAAACAGTCTCTTGATAAACGAGGTGGATTGCTGAACCTGTAACGGCACGTCCTCGCCGCTTAAGCGACGCGCGATGTCATGAAATGCCATTGCCGCTGGCGTCTGTCCGTTCAATGCTACCGGATGACCGCGGTTAGTGGACATCAGGATGTTCTCATCTTCCGGAACGACGCCGATGACTTCGGTCGAGAGGACTTCCACGATGTCCTCCATCGACAGCATCTCCTGCCGCTTTACGCGGCTTTTTACCAGCCGATTGATAATGAGATGTGCCGGCCCTTTTTCCTGAGATTCGACCAGCCCGATCACGCGATCCGAATCGCGCACCGATGACACCTCAGGATTCGTGACGATCAGCACCCGATTGGCCGGCGCCAGGCAGGTATGAAATCCCTGTTCGATTCCGGCCGGCGAGTCGATGATGATGAAGTCAAACTCTTTCCGAAGCTCATCACACAATTGCACCATCTGTTGTGGGCTGATCGCCGTCTTGTCGCGTGTCTGTGCGGTGGGGAGCAGGTACAGCTCCGGCGCCCGCTTATCGCGGATGAGCGCCTGCCGCAGCCGGCAGCGCCCTTCTATCACATCGACGGAATCATAGACGATGCGGTTCTCCAGGCCCATGACTATATCCAGGTTGCGCAGGCCGATATCGCCGTCAATGACGACGACCTTTTTCTGAAGCAATGCCAAAGCGCAACCTGTGTTCGCCGCGCAGGTCGTCTTCCCCACGCCGCCTTTACCGGAAGTGATCGTAACGACTATCGGATGCATTCAGTTACCATTCCAACTTATGTGCACGATGGCCGTCGGAGCAATTGCCATGCATGCTGGATTGTCGGTCACTTTTCCTGCCAGGCAACAATCTTGATCTCCTGATGGTCGATTTTCGCCATTTCCGGATGCTTGTTGTGTTCACGTTTGGGAACACTCAACGAACTCCGCGCCGCATCGGCGATTCTCAGCAGGTTCGGTGCTAATTCTAACGCACAAATTACCGCATTGGGGTCTCCCAATGCCCCGGCGTGCGCCAGTCCCTGTAACTTACCCCAAACAATGATATCGCCGCCCGCAATCAGTTGCGCCCCGGGATTGACATCCCCAATGACGACGATATGCCCCGGATGCCGCAGCACCTGGCCCGATCTGACGCGACGCCGCACCAGCAGACCATCGGTGCCTTCTGCTTCGGGGCTGCCGACGGCATATTCCTCGGCAGGCTCGCCATTGTCCTGTCTGGCAGCCTCCCTGGGCGGCGTCGCTATGGTTGTCGCCAGGCCCAGTTTCTGAGCGCGCGCCGAAGTTATTTCATTCTGCGCAAGAATAGCCCAGATGTTGACTTCATACTTAGTGAGTAACGCAATGACGCGCTGCAGGTCGTCCACTGTCAGCACTAGCGATTTGGCGTCGAGCGCTATTCTTCCGCCCTTGAAAAAATGGGCGTTAGCCTCCAGCTTCCCCTCCAGTTCATGCATCTGGATCAGCCAGGGTTCCTCACCGAACACGATGAGTAGTCCTTCGCGCAAGCCCTTTATCGTGATCATACGGCGACAGTTAAGCGTGTGAGTGTTTCGTATTGTAAATCGTCGCGCAAACCCTGCGCACCTGTCTATTCGGAGGTGCCTTTTACCGTCTGAACCCGCATCGGATTCGCGAGGGGGATGTTCAGGTACTTTGCGATGATGCGTTGCGCCACCGGAGCGGCAACACCGGATCCCTGTCCGCCATCCCAGATGTACACCGCCAGTGCAATCTGCGGATTTTCATACGGGGCATACGCCAGGAACCATGCGTGGGTAGGAAGGTATTTGATGCCGTTATAACAGACGCCGCTCTTTACGGCTTCGTAATCGCAGAACTCTGCGGTGCCGGTCTTTCCGGCGTAGTTGAACCCGGGTATTTTGGACTGCACCGCCGTGCCGCGGTCTACGACGGCGAAGAGCGCCTTCTGGATGAGCTGAATGTGCTCCTGCGATATCGGCAACTGGCGGATGATCTTGGGCTGGAACGGTTTGATGATGTTTCCCTTGCTGTCCACCACATCATGAATGATCTGCGGCTGGTAAAGCGTCCCGCCATTGGCGATTGCGGCGATGACATTAGCCATCTCCAGGGGGGTTGCGCCCATGAAGCCCTGGCCGATGGCGAAGTTATAGCTGTCGCCGGTTGTCCAGATGTCGCCGTACGTATTGCGCTTCCAGGCGGGGGTAGGGGCAAAGCCATGACCGCCGCCAATCTCCAGCTTATTGGTCTCCGATATGCCGAAAGTCTGTGCCCATTGCGCCAGTTTGTCGGGTCCCATACCCTGGATGTTCTCCGGCTGATAACCGCCGACCGCTTTGTAAAAGTAGGTGTCGCACGAGTTGCGAATGGCGTCCGAAATCGTCTGCGGACCGTGACCGCCGCCGGTAATCGCGTAAATCCAGCATACGAACTGCTGCCCTTTATTCGGGTTTGTAGGATCGTACTGGTCCGGTATGCGGAATATACCGGGGTCATTGATGATGGTGT
>JAKALH010000015.1 GCA_021813225.1 Chloroflexota bacterium | reverse complement strand
TAAACTATTTTCCCTTCGAAGCCAGCATTGGTTCTGTAAATGACTATCACAGGTATTCCTCCAGAGTAGATCGCGCCTCATTCCAAAGGCTCTTTCGTAATGAATAAGTGTCGGCGTGTGCCAGGTGCGCGAACCAGCTGCGCAGGCTATCCACCGCCACGCTTCCATCCAATTCACCTGCCCGCACATTCTTTATATCCCGTCGCATGCGACGATGCCCGGACACCACATTGTCCCGCAGCACACGACGATGATCAGCCCATATGCGATATCCTAGAAACGGGACACCCTGCGCAGATGGCATGATGCGCGTTTTGGGATTGAGAACCAATCCTGTCTGGTCGAGCAGTTTCTGTATTCCGTGCAACCATCGCGATGCCGTGTCCTTGTCGACGGCAATGAGAAGGAAATCATCCATGTAGCGCAAATACAGCTTGCAACGCAGCTCATGCTTAATGTACTGATCCAGGATATTGCCAACAATATTGGCGAACCACTGGCTGGTCAGGTTCCCAATAGGCACGCCGCGCGGGCCAAACCCGGGCGGTCCCTCAAAGGAGCTTTCATAGGTGCCCAGGATCTTTCTGCACAGTTCAAGTACTTGACCGTCAGCTATGCGCCACTCCAGCTCTCGCATGATCAGTCCGTGCGGAATGGAATCGAAGAACTTGCTCAGGTCGCCTTTCAGAATACAGTTGCCGCCAGCCTTACGCAGGAACGCGGTCAACCGGTCGACCGCATGGTGGGTTCCTTTGCCGACCCGGCACGCATAACTATCGTAAAGAAACGTCTCTTCGAACAATGGCGCAATTACAGCGCATAGAGCCTGGTGCACAATGCGATCGCGAAAAGGCGCCACACGGATCATGCGCGGCTTGGGTTCGTGCACAATCATTTCTCGATATGGGCCTGGCTGCCACGTAAACGAACACAATTCTCCCTGAAGCTTCAGCAGGTTGTCCCCCAGCCGCACAGAGAATTCCAAAACATCCTGCCGATAGCGCTTGCCAAGCCGAGCGCGTTCATAGGCGCTGTAGATTTGCTCGAAGCTGCAGATATCCTTATAGAGTCTGGCGTAGGTAGTTGGCATCATGTATGGAGCGCCGGCTTCAACGTTCGCTCTTATCGCTACTGGCTGTCGCCGGAATGTTTGATGTTCGTCCCGATTAGACGGGATCAGGATTTGGGTGTGGTGTGTGTGGGCGCGGACCGGCAGCCTTGGCTGGACGATGACTGGCAGCACACAATTGGAGAGGCGGAAACCGATGTTGGTATTGGAGTTGCCCGCGGAGTTGTTGGCGTTCGCCGCCCGCACTCCCGCGTTCGAACCGTTGTTCCAATTCCCGCCAACGAGAAGCATTATCCACCCTCACCCTGTCTCACCTGAGATAGCCAACCGCCCAATTGCGCGCCGAGGCTCGCGACGAGTTTCGCGGCGTACTCGAACTGTGCACGGCTGGTCATCCGGAGTGTGACCGATATGTTAAGGAGCAAACGCAGGCAGTCCAATTCCGCGCTGGCGCGCTCCAGATATGGCAACTTCTTGCCGCGCGGCGAGGCATATGCCGTAGTTGCGGCGCGCAGGATATTCAGCACGCATTCCAGCGTCTGTTGGCCCAGCGTAGGTCGCAGCCACTTGTTCCATTTGCCAACGTGTGGCACAAGCCACTCCGCCAGGTCCTGGATAGCCTGGTAGATCGCCTGCTCCTGGAATTTCGTGTATGCCATTTTCAAAGGCCAAAGATCAAAGGTCTAAGGCCGGAGATCACCTGGAGAGGCGGAAACCGAAGCTGGTATGGGAGGTGCCCGCGGAGTAGAGGGCGTCCGCCGCCCGCACCCCCGCGAGCGAACCGTCGGTCCAACCCCCGCCAACGAGAAGCATGGCCGGCAGGCCTGCGGTATAGCCCCCGGTATCCGGGTTGTATGCCTGACCGCTAAAATTCCATGCGCCATCGTTTTCATAGCCCCATGAAACGTACGCGCCAGGGCTGCTGGTCAGTAATCCTCCAAAGAACTGGGCCACCCATTCCCAGATGTTACCCACAATGTCGGCCAGCCCCGCTGGCGAATACCATGAGCGCCCCGCCATCACCGTGGCATTCAACGCCGTGCGCGGACCGGTGCCGGTGAGCGTCCGGCCACCAACTGTCGGGTCGGCTTGTCCCTGCTGCGCTCCTGTTGTGTTCCACGCCGGCTCTGCTGCGCCAAGGGTTGCGTCCAAAGCGTTATCGGTATAGGTAGTGGTGGTGTTATCGGCGATGGCAACCAGGAACTTATAAGTCGCGCCGCCGGCAGCGGTGCGGTAGATATTGCGGGCAGTCGTGCCTGCTGCGCCAATGGGGATCGCAGACAGACTCACCTGCTGGCTGGACGGATTGACTACCGCCGATGCGGTCACGCCGGTCGTCTCGCCGAGCGCATTCACCAGTGTGACCTTGTATTGATATGCGCCAGTCAGGGCGCCAGCGGCTCCCACTGCGACCGTCGGAGCGCCCGGAGGATCTAGATGCGCATCATCGCTCGCGCTGCCGTACACCGTATTGCCATTCATCCTAGCCGGAGTCGATGAGCCGGGATTCCATTCGGCAGAGCCCAGCCACTCCTCCCACGTCGGCAGACGGCATCCCGCGTTACGCGCCGCCGCCATCGTATCCCAGCCTTGAATCGCCGCCCATGGCACCACCCCATACCGCGACGTGGGATATGCGCTCGTCCCGTTGGCAGACGCAGTGGCATCCTCGCGGCTGGCCTGGTAGATACCGATAGCCAGCGCCCCCACCTTGATCATGCCAGGCAGCGGCACGCCGGCGGGAAGGTCTTTATGCGTGCGATAGGGATAGTTGGCGTTCAGCAGCGTGTTGTTGGTCACGCTGTACCGGAATATGGCCTGGTTGCGGCTGGGGCCAACCGTGCCATCCGCCTTAGCCCCGTTGTGGAAATATCCCAGCAGCACCACTTGATCCGCCGTGTAACCCGCCGGCAGCAGCCCACTGGCGTGATAGGTCGAGATCAGCGTCAGCTTGATCCCGCCCGGAGTGGCAAACACGGCATAATCGCGCCCCACAGTGCGGGCGCCGGTATCCAGGTTGGCAAACGTGATATTGGCGGCTGCCTGGTAGTAGGTGCCTCCATTTGGAAAGAGGACGGTGCCAGCGGCCACCGAGATCGTATCGTCGTCCATCCATTCTAGCGCAGGTACATCCAGAGTCGGGATGTATCTGCGGCCGCCGGAAGCCAGCCAAAACATTGATTTATTCATGTTTGCACTCCTATTGAGCGTATACATCCACTTCAACCGTTACGGTATCGGTCGTGCCGTTCAGGTTTGCTGTGACTACCTCCACGCGCAGGTAGTCACACCATGACACGTCGAGCGCCACAGACCCAGCGGGAAGCGTCTTATCTCGCACACTCCGGGACACGCCTATGCTGGACCCCAGCAGCATGGATACAACCTGAGCGGTGTAGGCTGCATTCCCGACTTGCGCGAAGTGCACCAGATCGTCCCAGGTTGTGCCCTGATCGGGGCTATACCTGACATACACATCGGCTGTTGCGCCCGCGTGAAGAGTTTGGCTTACTTTCAGAGAGAAGGTGAGAAGAACAGACTCCCATGAGTCCGGGAGCACCGCGGCGTTGCCAACCTCGGTGCCATTAACTACTATCGCGCTGGACGGCCGCAATACCCAGAAATGTTTATTCACTCTTGCCATAATTCATTGCTCCCGACCAGTTTCTCCTGGTCAAACGTGAAAACCAACTGCCGGTTATATGCTCTTACTATCCTTGCCTTGTTCAGGTTTCGCAGCCTCCTGCGCCTTCCTAGCTTCCGCCTCCACCTGCGCGCGCACGATCTCGGTTCGCGCCATGTCCATGATGCGCAAGCAATCATCCGCCGTGATATTGACTGCAATCGGTACAATCACCATCCTGCCCGTTGCCCGGTTGAGTTGCAGCACTACCGTGATGCTTGATGTCTCCGCCAATGCCTTCAATTGGCGCGCGGCATCAATCTGCTTCGCCGGGTCGCCTGTGCCGAGTAGATCGGTCATCGGATCGATTGCTATTGATTTTTTATTTGCCATAGTTATCCCACCTTCTCCGCCCAGAACTCCGGGCTGTATGCAGACGTGGCGTTGATGTTGTGTGCTGCACCCACGTTCTGGTACACCATCAACTCCGCGTAGTTTCCCGCTGCCGCGTTCCACGGTGCGTTGATATTCTTTGCTATCGTCGCCGTGCCCGGTTCATAGATGTCCTTAGCGATGTAGGTTGTCCCGTTTATGCGGATGGCGATGCCTAGATCGGCCGCGCTGCCAAACGCCGCCCACTCGACGTTGCCCCCGATGTGATAGATTCCCGCTGTGGTGAACGTGATGCGGCTTGTGTTCACGCTGATGGAGTGCATCGTGTCGGTGTCGTATCGTTCCGTGTCGAATGCCAGCGCCGTCCAGGCATTGTTCGGGATCGAGATTGCGGCGCTGTTGTAGACCCGGCAGGCGATGCCATTCGAGTAGAATATGCCGTCGGTCCTGAGGCGGGCTTTCTCAACAGCGCCGATGCGAAACGCAAGTGGAAGCTGCGTACCTGTCCCCGATACAGTACTGTTCACGGCTACAGCAGCTGTATCGACAATCAAATTCCCGATGCTCGAATTAGTGGGGTCACTGCTGCCAAAGACAGTGATGTATGCCGAATTTCCCGTTCCATTAGGAATAACTCCAACGTTCGTGCTGGCGTTCACTGCATTGGTTTGAAATAAGAGGCGATTGGATTGCGTCGCGTTGCTGAAGTCGCCAGTAATGCGCTTGCCTGTGCCGGTAAATATCAGGTTGTCGCTGAGCGCGAATGGCACATCGAGTGAAGCACTATTCCCATACAGGTAGAAGTTACTGGTACCTGCTTTAGCGCTGGCGACATCGACGACCACCATTCGGACTGCCGGCCACGCCAACGGGTTTGTTCCGCCCGCGATCTGCACGGCAGCCGATGTATTGTTCCCCGCCGTGTCCTTGCCTTTCGCCATCAGCGCCAAGTACCCGCTCTTGTCGGTACCGGTAAAGTTCGACCCCGCCGTGATGTAGGCATCCTCTTCGTAGGCGCTGATTTCCTTCGTGCTGATGTCCAGCACGCTCACGCCTGCAGCGGTCGAGAATTTAATCTTGCCTGCCGTATATTCAACGCTCTTGGTTAGAATCGCCAACCCGTTGGCGTCTATCTGAACTGGCGTTGTGTACCCGTTATAGGCTGTCCCCGCCAGGTTGAGCGTGATGCTTGGCGCGCCCGTGCCAGCGTCCAGCGTGATATACCCGTCGCCGTTGTACCCCAGATCGACCCACACCGCGCCGGACGGCCAGTCGTTCGCGCCGCTGCCATCGAGGTTGCGAGTCACGTTGTATGTCGTCCCGCTCACCAGAGCCCCGACCTGCATGTACTCCAACTGCCCCAGCCCTTGAAACAGCAGGAAATCATTCGGCGTCATAGTCGCGCCAAAGTTTATTGTGCTGTCTGCCGCCACAATCTGGCCCGGCAGCACGCCGGTGTCTTTGGCGACGATGACCTTCCCGCCGATGCTCTGAACCGCGCCGGCGACGAGCGTGCTGGTATCGAACTCGCTGGCATAGATGCGCCGCCACGGTAGCGAAAGGCTGCCCAGGTCATAGGTATTCGCCAGTTCTGGGATCAGGTGCTGCACGTTTAGTGTGCCGCCCATGTTCCGCGCGCCGGATGCCAGCAGATACATGGTATGCGGATCGCCCGCCGCCAGATGCGTGTTGATCGCCGCCGTGATATCGCTCGATGTCGCCGCGCCGATGGCCGCGGGCGTCAACGGGTCGCTGCCGCCTGCTGCATGCGTAAAAGCATGCACAAGCGGGAATGACGATCCGCCGCCGCCGATGCTCGGACCGGCCAGGATGACTTGCCCTGCGCCGCGCGCCGACGGCTGCGCGGTTGCGACGGCTTGCGCCGTAATCTGGCCGTCGATGTCCTGAATCTCCACCCGGTCGCCGACCGCCGGTATGCCGCCGCGCAGCGCTAACTTGCGCTTCAATCCGCTCAGATCATCCGGCAGAACATCCACAGTGCCGTCGCCAATGGATTGCACCGTGCCGTAACGTCGCTGCAGCACAGACTTGGATTCCTGTCCGTGCGCGTCGGAACTGATGCGCGCGAAGCCGCCGCTTGGTTTTATTGCCATCTAAACCCACGCCTCATAAAGCCGGAGCTTATAGCTCGCGCTCAATTTATCCTTATCCCGCGTCCAATCCAGAGAAGTAATCACGCAGTCGATAGCGTCCTGCGACGGCGCGTCGCCGCCCGGCGCGTAGGACAATTCGATATGATCCTCCACCTCAAATGCCAGCCGCGCCAGAGCGCTCACGGCTTCGTTCCGGCTGAACTCAATCGATGCGCGGCTCTTGGCCTGCGCTTCGTCGCTGGCTTGCTGCACCGTTTCCAGGTCGCCGTCGGACAGCGCCGCGAAGCTAAAACCGTCCTGCAGGATATAAGCCTCGTTGACGAACCCGCCGGTCTGTTTTCCGCTCACCTGCATGTGCCCGACCGGCTGAGCGTCGTCGCTCTCGCGCACATGCTCGGAGATCGCCTGCATCAGCGCGCCTGCGTCGTCCCGCACGATATAGCGCGAGAAATGCAGGCCGCCGTCCACGGTTGGGCGCGCATAAACGCCATGCTTATTGCACAGTTTCCTGATGGCGTTCGACGTGTTGTCGCCCTGGTTCATGCTCAGTCGCCGCAGTTCGTCGAACAGCTCCGGCACGCGCGCCGAAGCGCTGTTTCCGCTGACGGCTGAGGAGTAAGACAAGGAGATCGCGCCCGTGGTCAGCACCTCGTAGGAAGTGCCATCGGTATGCACGTATTGCGCCAGATTGAATGTCCATAAATGCTGTCCGTTGAGCTCCACATAGATGAGATTGCCCTGGGCGGCGATGCGCAGCGACACGTTATCCGCCGCGCTGGGGCACAGGTTGACGCCGCCCATGTAAATCGCAGGCGAGCATTCGAGCCACTTCAAGCCGTTGCTGTCGGCGGTCAGGCCTGATGAAGGCGCCTGGATGCCCACGACCACATTGCCCGCCGTCGGCTGATGGATCGATAGACGGTAATATCCCCGGAAGTCGATCAACAGCTTCGCGCTGGCGTCCAGGTGCGCATTCAGAATCAATTCGAAATCGGCCAGGGTGTCCACCAGGGGCAGGTTCGCCGGCGTCGTGGTGATCGCGCCCGTCCACGGCGCAGTCGCGTATGAGCCAGTCATCAGGTTGCGGAATGTGACCGTCCGCACGCCTGCCAGGTTGCATAGATAGGCGAGCCAGTCCTCGATCGAGCGGCGCCGCCCGCAATAGGCATCGAAGCGGCTGACCGTCACAAGCGACACGATCGGCGCTGTCGCACTGATTGGCGCCGGATAGTAGCACATCGCCGCATCGCTCGCGTGCGCCGCCTTCTTCGTACCGAGCTGGCCGCGTCCTGACACAATCAGCATGTCGGTGTCCAGGATCGGCCCTGCAGGCAGCGTGTCGATCGTCACGCCGCCCGGGTCCACGCTGGTCCCGCTGCCGGTCACGCCCGTCGCGTACACATTCGGAATGTCGCCCGCCGCGACGCCGCTGCTACGCCCCGTGATCTCGATCAGCATGCCGGCTGGATTGGTAATAGCGCTCAACTCGTCGCCCGGACGAGCGGCCCCGACCCATTTATTCAATATCGTAGTGGACGGCGCCGCCTGCAGCGCCGGCGTCGCGTAGAATGTCGGTATCGCGGTGATCCATTCGGTAGGCTGCGTTGTCGGCGTCCCAAATGTCTCGGCGTGGCCGATATAGGACTCTTCGCCATACCGGACGATCTCCTGCTCGACGATCATGCGCTCGGCTGCCGGCAGCCCATACAGTGTGCTGGCGCGTCCTTTGAATATCGCGTTGTGGTGCAGGATCATCTTCCACAAGTCGCTGTTGACCTTCGGGCTGGTCGCATCCCAGGCCGCATTGAGGCCGGTCGGAGGGAGCGGGCTTCCGCTCAATAACAGGTGCGTTACGCCATCCGAATCCACCCAGCGCGGCGCATATAGACTATTGGACGGGTCATTGCCCACGAATGCAGCCTTGCCGGTCAACGTCTTGCTGGCTTTGATCGGCCTCGGGTCGACAAATACCGTGCCGCCGGTCACTGTTTTGTAGACCGGCTGGCTCTTGGCCTCGCCAAAATAGGCGTCCTGCTCGACGATGTAAACATCGATTGTCGTCCCGCTGGATGCATTGGTGATCGTCACGCCGGCCGCCGCCCACACGAACCCGCCCGATAGGCTGTCCACCTGCCAGGTGTGTACGTCGCCGCCGCTGACGGTCTTGACCCATTGCCCGACGTAGAAGTTCGATGTTCCGATGCCTGCTCCCAGGTTGACCAGATGGTCGGCGCCGCCGGTGTGGTCGCATTGCGCCGTCCCTGAGCGCGTTCCCGCGAACGTGTGATAGTCCGCCGCGCTGCTCAGTCCGATCTCCTGGTCGCCATAGGCGGCATGGTCGAAGGCCGTCTTGAGCGCCCAGGCATCGGTGTTCACCGCTAACCCCGGTCTGCAGCGCGCAAATGGCGCCAGCGCAGCATCGTCGCTGAACAGATATTCGCTGATCAGCGTGTAAATTGCATTGGTCGAGCAGGTCGCCACAGAATAATCGTGGACTTTGCTATAGAGCTGCACTCGCCCACCGGATCTGCGCACCTTATAATCGCGGATCGCGCCAGCGGCATGCGTGAAACCTGGCTCGCTGACATAGTGGCTGGGCAGTTCGCTCAGCGCCTGCAGGTATGCGTCGCTTCCGGCGTTGATCGAATACCACAGCCCCTGATAACGCTTGTCGAAATTGAACCCGCCGGTGTTCAGCGTGGCGTCGACCGGGCGCAGGTTGAGTTTGGCCAGGCGTGGCTTCGTCTTGCCGGCGTTCCATGAGCTCGCCGATGGGATGATGATCGCCGTGCCTGTTCCATCGTCAGCGACATCGAGCAGAAAGGCTACAGAACGCAGCGCACAGGCGGCGCCGGTATCCGGCATCGTAACGGTCGCCGCCAGCATCATATCTGGCGCGTCGGCCACGTCCGCATAGGCGAATAGCGGGTTATTCAATGCTTTCGACTGCAGGCCGTTTGCCGCGCTCAGGATGACATCGTAATCGGCCAGGTCCGGCGCGATCGGCAGGCTGGGGTCGAGCGCCAGCACGTCTTTCGTCGCGGTCTTGACAACCAGCCCGCTCATCGTGCTCAGGGTGCTTTCGAGCACATCGCGCCCCCACAAATCCATCGAGACCAGCGCGTTATGCCGTACTATCGCCTTGTTTGCCGCGTCCCTAGCCGCGAACTTGGCCGGCGTGCGCCCCATACCCGTCACGCCCGCCGCCGGGTTGTCCAAGTTATACACGCCGATCGGGCTGGTGACGCCCCATTGCCCGCAGCGGAAGTACAGCGTCGCGCCGCCCTTGACGATAGCGCTGGCCGTCAGCGCGCTGTCATGGTTCTCCAGCGTCCCGTTCAGTTTGTGCGGGCCATTGCTCACCTGGCCAAGCCGCCAGTCCGGCTGCAATCGGTCCGTCAGGTCCACCTGCAGGCCGGTGTTGTAGCCCTGCGCCGGCGTTGCGGTCGCCGATTTTGCGATCAGATTGCCGCCATAGTATATCAACACCGGATTGGCCGCCTTATCAGCCAGGAGGCTGCCGGCGCAATCCGCCGAGGTCAGGTAGAACGACCGTTCGCCCAGCGACCAATTGGTCGCGTCGCTCGATGTCAGGTAGCAGTCGTAGGCGTCACTCGTGCCGTCGGAGTAGCTGAATGTCAGCCGGCCGCACAGATAGTACAGCGTCCCGATCTTGCTGACCGACGAGGCGCGGAAGTACACCGACCCGTACAGCGGTTCCACCGGCACGACCGGCGCGATCATCGACTCCACGCCGCCGGTGATGCTGAACTCGACCGCCTTGCCGTTGGGGTGCGCGTTGGCGACCACCCGCACCGCCTTATTCGTCGCGTCGTAGATCGCGCAGACATAGGTGGCGTATTTGGCCGCGCTGTACCAGTTCGTATATGCCTCGGTAAGCGGCATCTGGATTATCGTGTCGAGCAGGATCGCTGTCGAGGCGTCCGGCAGCCAATAGAACTTTAGCGTGCTCAGGTCGTTGGTGAAGTCGTGCGTGCCGACGCATACGATCACCCCGCCGTCGGTCGGGCAGACCGCCTCGACACGCCGCACCAGCGTGGCTGTATCGGCCAATGGGCCGCCGAACGTGATGCCATAGTTGCTGAGTGAGACGGCAGGCGGGTCAGTCGTGATCGAGTCGATTTGCTGGCGTTGCACCTGGATCGCGGATCCGCTGGCCGCTGCGATGTACAGCCAGGTGCTGCCCGATGCGTCGGTGAACACCCCGTTGCGCATACATAGTACTGTGCTGGCGTTGACCTGCGCGCCGCCGGACAGCGCCCACTGCGCCGCTGTCGCCGGCGTCATTACCTGCAGGCGGCTCGTGCCGTTCGTGTATCTATATGCGGCGTAGGCAATCGCGCCCGCCGCGCGCATGGCGAACGATTGCGGCGCGCCGGTATCGAGGCTGGCGTTGACCTGCGTCGTGAAGGCGGCGAATGAGAGCAACTCATATGATGCGATCAGGCTCTCAGTCGGGTTAAGATTCCCGCTGAGTTCCGCCGCGTTGATCGCCGGATCGATCGTTCTCATTTCTGCCTCAGATGGACTTTCACTTCATACCATTCGTCGACGCCCGCCGACTCATTCGTGTCCGCGTTCCAGTTCCACGCCGATTCCCATTGCACCGAATAAGTCTGCCCATATACATCGATCATTGTCAGATAACCGGCCAGCGACGATGTCGCCCACAGCTCGACATCGGACTTGGCGGCATATCCACTGGCCGGCGTGTACTGGAAGCGTGCAATGAAGTCCCATGACCATTTGAGCGATACTGCGCCGCGCGACAACCAGGCGTCGCCGCCGATGCCGATACCCGCCGCGCCCGCCGGTTTCGACGGATGCCATTCACGCACCGTCAGTTTCAGCCCGTTGATGGTGATGTAGGAGAGCGCGGTTGCGCTCAATGCACGCCTCCCCACTGCCCGGAGCGATCGTCGTAATAAATGTCGCCCAGGCGCTTATATGTGTGCTCGCTGATCACCTGGCCGTCCATGATGTTCTGTATCGTGATGTTTCCGCTGTTCCCGCTCGCGCCGGCCGCCGCCAGTTGCGGGCTGGTATAGCTCATCGTCGGCGTGGTCACGCCCAGCGACAGGCTCGGCATCCCCACACTGGATAATGCGCCCAGCGCGGTCGCAAATGAACCAACGAATGACATGCCGGAGTTCTCGCCGATCGCCGCGAACACCTTCGACGGCGAGGAGATGCCCAGCGCGTTTTTTATGGATACGATGGCATCCTGAATGATTTTATTCAGCGCCGACACTACGGCCTGAGCATTTTTATTCAGACCGTCAATCAACCCTTGAATGGTCAATTTCCCCATCTCCAGCATTTGTGCCGGAACGCCGCTGAAGAACTGGACGATGTTGTTCCAGATATTGACAACCGTTTCCTTGACTATTTCCCACGCGCCTTGCCAGTCGCCTTTTATCAGCTTTAATGCGATATCGATGTACCCTTTTATGACATCAAGTACAGTGCTAACGACCAATCTGATCGCTCCCCACACAAGCTCAATTGATGACTTAATGCCATTCTGATTGTCCGAAATGTATTGAGCTATAGCGTTCCATAATGGGACAACAGTAAGCTGGATGATCTGCATGACACCCGAGATGATCTCTTGAATCGAATTCCACGCGTCGCTGATAAAAGCTTGTATTTCCGTGCCATGTTCTGCCAGGAATTGTGCAATAGCATTAAAAACTGTCTGGATGATGGTTGAGATGTGGTTGATGTACCCCTGAATAATTGGGCTGGCCTGTTCGAATACGGATGTAATCCAGGTTTGGATTTGCGGCCAGTTCGCCTGCAGCCAGGCCGCCACAGAATTGAACACGCCCACGATCAGGTCACGGAATGGCGGCCAGTTGGCCTGCACCCACCCCACGAGCTGCTGGAACAGCGCAATGGCATTCGTCACGAACGTAGCGATCCCCACTGCCCAGGTCGCCGCTTCACCGCGTCCCATCCCCAACGCCGTCAGGAAGTTATAGACGCCGTTCGTGATGACCCCGAACGGATCGCCGCCTGCGCCGAGGCCGGACGCCAGGAAGCCTATGAAGGTGATAAAAGGACCAATAACCGCTACAACCTGGTCGATGCCGCCCCGAAGCTGGGGCATCACCTGCACCGCCATCGTGGATAGCCATTGCACGATCGGCAGCAGGTAGGGCAATAACCCGTTCCCCACCGTCACGCTTAGACCCTTAAACGCCAGGTCGAGGTCGGCTGAACTCTTCCTCATGGCTTCCGCGTTGGCTGCGCCTTTGTCGCCGATGGCCAGGCCAAACGCCTCAGCCTTCTTGGCCGCCTCAACCAGACCGCCGTTGGCCATGGCGCCGAGGGCATCCGACATATCCGTGCCGGATCTTCCGAACAGCGTCATCATGGCGCCCGTCTTTTCCAGCCCCTCCGGCATCTGCGACAGCCGGTTAGAGACATTTTTCAGCAAGTCCATTATGGGCAGCAGTTTGCCACTGGTGTCCTTGAACTCGATGCCCATCTCCTTCGCGAACTTGGCGGTCGGGCTCATCTTGCCGTTCACGTCGATCAGACCCCTGGCAAACTTGCCCATCTGCCTGGTGATATCCTCGGCCGCGCTCCCAAACGGTTTGAGCGCGACGGTGATCGCCGCGGATTCATTGGCGGTTGTGCCCAGAACGTCGCCCAGTGAATCCAATTGTTCGGCCCACGCGGCGGAAGAGCCGATCATACCTTTGATCCCGTCGATCAGTTTAGGAATCTCATTTCCGATGAACGTGCCAATGGCTACTGTCGCCACCGAGAGGCCGCCGCGGAGTTTCACGCCGATATTGCTACCGGCCGAGTCGGCTGTCTTCTCGGCGGCCTGCATCGATGCGGAGAAACCCGTTATGTCGCCCACGAGTTTGACGGCCAAAGTCGCAATCGTACTCACGTCGATGGTTCCTCGCGCGTAATCGTCCCGCCATATACAGCAGCCATCATTTCGAGCGCCTCGGCGTTGTAACCATTGCGTTGTCTTTGCTCACTCTCAAACGAAGGCATGAAGTCCTCCGGCGTGAATTGCTTCGTCTTCTTGGGATCGCGGTTCATATTCGCCTGCAATGCCGCCAGAATGCCCATCCGCAGGTCTGCACGCTGCTCACCGAATGGCTCCAGTTGCGCATAAGCCGCCCATTCGGTGAACTCGCGCGACGACATGCGCGCCTGGAGCTCCTGGACCGTGCATCCGCCGATGGCTAGAGCGAGCCGGAACCAGAACCGTCGCTCGGCTCGCTCTCTGAGTTTCCCGTCAGCTCCTTGACGTCGGCATCGCCCATTCCGCTCAGCTCGCGCGCCACGTCGAACACGCGCTGCAGCGCAACGGCGCTCTTATTGCCCAGCGCCGAGACTTCTGCCGGGCTGAACATCAGTTCGCGCGATTTCGGGTCGATGATGCACCGCTGCACCATCTTGGCGCGCAGGTTCTGCAGGTTCGCAGTCACGTTTTTGCCCTTCTGCACGACGATGCTGGCCTCCAGACTGTCGCGCTCGGAGCCGGTAAGACCCCGCACCACCACGTCGCCGGCCCATTCCGGCACGACGACAATTTGCGTCGGCAGATCCTGCGCGTCCAGAATTTCACTTTTAGTCAAATACGCCATATTTACAGTACCTCCCGGTATGTCTTCCTGTTCGTTACACCAATCCCGGCGCGCCGCTGGGCGTCAGGACGATGTCCGCAGTCAGAATCTCGTCGAACTTGCCCTTGACCTTGAACTCGGATACATAGGCCGCGAAAGTCCAGGTGGTTGTTCCGACGTCGCTCCAGACAATCCGATAATTGTCCAGGGTCTGGTTTTTTTTGCGCTTCAACAGGCCGGTCTGATAGCCATGCGTCGCGCCCACCGGGTTGAAGTTCACCGACAACGGGATGTCGCTGACTTCCTGGAGCGTCGGTTTCTTCTCCATGAATCCGCCTGGCGATGAATGGCTGGTCACGTCCTTCATCGTGCTTTTGATGCCGAACTCGGGGCCGTTGATGATCTCGGCGATCGTCGTGAAATTTTCCGGGGTGGCGCCGTCGCCGACCTGCAGAAAAGACCCGAAAGCAGGAATTGCTCCACTTGCCATATCTGGTTCTCCTTATTGAATTGAAAACGACCAATTGGTCGCACGAGAATAGCCGGATCGGTTAGCCCGGCAGCTTGATGACTCCGAATTTGATGGCGGCGTTACTCGCCTCGAGATAGATCGACCCGTCCGCCTGTTGCCATCCGGGCAGCGCATAGGGACCGAAGATATGGATCGCTCCCGCCGCGATGGATTCGGTTGCGATGTCCTTGGTGCGCCCGTATGGGTCAGCGACGCTGGTGATCGTCACTGTGTAAGGATTGACTGCGTCGGTATTCTGGGCGACGATCAGGTCGTCACCATTGGCGACGAAACTGTTCTTGTTCGCCACATCCGCTGCGGCCATCGTCAGAGCCGCCCCGGCGGCCGCATAGGCGCCCGGTGCAACCGTCTTGGTTAATGCAGTTCTTGCCATTTCTATTCCTCATCAGGATCCTGTACTCGAGGCACAGGATCATTGCGCTGGCGTCCCCAGCGATCGGCTACAAACACAATTGGCGGCTCTCGTACCTCTTCCGGCGGATGGCATCGCGGGCATTTCGACGCATATTCGCGCGCCGCACCAATGCCTTCGAGCGTGTCCCACCTGCACAATGTGCAGGTGAGCTGCGGGATGCCGCTCCACGCGCCAGGCCGCCACTGGCCGTCGATAAGACCGGCTTCCGGATCTGTCCGAACTGGTTTTTTGTCCATCTTCACCTACTGTTCGTCATGCGTCATCAGCACGTCCATCCGCGCCACCGGCAGCATCGCCACGGTCGAATAGTCGTCCATGTCGTTCTCGACCGTGCAATACCCGATATTGATGCCCAGCACGGCGCCCTTGTACCCGTTCAGCAGCCGTTTGACCGACCTTGCCAGCCTGCGCGCCATTCCATACGTATCGGCCTCGATAGTGAGCTGGTAACGCGTCTTCTGCAGGCTGCTGAACCCGTCATGGCTCATTTCCGGCGCGTCGCTGATCTGCTGCCATGCGATGGATGGCCGCGCCGATCCTTCCGGCGCCACGTTAGGATAAAAACGGCCGCCCGTCGCTCCGCCGATAGTCGGATCGCTCTTCATAAGCCATACCAGCGCCTCAGCAGCGGTCGCCATCAGCTATCCTGCCCTTCCTGCGCAATGCGGGCACTCTCGACCGCCTGTCGCAGCGACTCGCCAACCGCTGTGGTAGCCGCGCCGGTCGATGTGTCGAATGCGGGTCGCAGCCACGGGCGCGCCGGCGTGCCGGGATGCTGGATCGAGGCCGTTTCCACCAGCCGATTGCCCGCATAGAACTTGAACTTGTGGCCAAACTTCGCCCAGCGCCGGCCTACGGACGTGCCATATTCGATTACGCGCAGCTCTGCGTGGCCCTTGGCCGGGAAAACGCTGCCAACCGCGAAGCCATGGCGCATTCTGACGCGAACCGAGACCTTTTTGCCCGGCTTATGGCTGATCGCGTTCGCATTGGCGTTAGCGGCCGCCCCGATCACCTTCGTTCCGGCTCTCACAGCGCCCTTGACGCTCTTCTTGACGTTGCCGTCGGCCGCCTTGAGCTGCTTCAGCAGGTTCTCGCCGCCCTCGACGATCGCGCCAAGCCTTACATTTGCCACTAGATCACCTCCCTGCAGATCAATGTCATCTCGATGGGCACGTTTGCCTCTGAAATCGATAAGATGTTGAACGTCCTGCCGACATAGATCGCCCGCATGGCTGCGGTTACGTCCGTGCGCCGGCGCATGCGGATGCTGTAGATGTTGACGGCGCGCCATTCGGCCTTATCGACCATTTCCGTGCCGGATGTAGAGTCCACCTGCGCCCACACCGTCGCGAGATCGATCCATGCAGTCGTGGTTTCCCCGAAGTTATCCGTCGTCTCAGGCGGCTTCTGGTACTGGATCGTCACGCGGTGGCGCAGATTACCTCCTTGCATATCTATTGCACCTTCGCCCGCATGCGGTATGATCGGCACAACGCATCCACGCCCATCGGGATCTCGCGCAGGACACCCGTCGTGAATGTCTCGCGGTTTGCATACCACGCGCCGATACACAACAGCATGGCCTGTTTGAGCGATTGCGGCACGTCCGCGGCGCTCGCGAAACCGCACACATAGCGCACCCGGATCGCCTCGGCCGCGTACAGCACGACGGGTGGCCAGGTCTTTGCGTAGGGAGGCATGATTTCCGCCGGGATCGAATCAGCCGCAACCACGTATTGCGATGGCGCCAGCGTGTTCACCGTGCCGGTGTAGTCGCGGTAGGTGACGCTCGTAACCGATACCAATGGCGGACGCGGTACTTTGATATGGCCGGTATACCAGCCGGGCAACAGCGGGTGGTCATAGGGCCAGTAGTTGAGAATCAACTCCAACGTCTGCGTCATCAGCGCGTGATAGGACTGGCGCTCCACCTCCTCGCGCGCCGCGGTTATCAACGCCGTGATCAGCGCGTCATCGTCGGTGATATCGACGCGGCAATGCAGTTTTGCCTCTGCCAGGGTGACCGGCTCAGAGGCCGGCGGCGTAATGACCTTGATATTCACGCGCGTTTCTCCCCGCGCCTGCGTCTGTTAGCGGGCGCTTCGGTAGTCTCAGGCGGCGCGATTACGGCTTCCTCGATTTCCGCGGAAGCCCTGCGTGCTCGCGCAACCGGCCCATCGTACATATCGAGCAATCCCATACGCACCAGATCGTGCGCTTCATCAGGCGTAAAGTCATAAGATTCGCCTTGCACCATCTTGATGACGCCGCCGGACGACATGACGTTGATTGTTTCTCGCGCTGTGTATCGATCTGTTTCCATATCATTGATTCCAAACGGCCAGAGTATTTTGTCGTTCTCGGCGTGTCCTACGAGTACGGTGAACTGGGCCTTGCTGATAAACCCCGCCT
>JAKALH010000375.1 GCA_021813225.1 Chloroflexota bacterium | reverse complement strand
GCGACGATGCACGGGAGCCAGGGCGCGCCGGATGCCGTCGGAATCCGACGGCACCAGGACCAGGTGGACATGGTTGGGCATCAGAACCCATGCCCACACCGCGATTCCGGCGCTGCGGCAGGACGCTGAGCCGGTTCAGGTCTGCTTGCGCTCCTCGCCGGCCTTTGTCTCGGACCCCAGGTTCTGCTCCACGATCGAGCCGAATCCGCGCCAGGCGTCGCCATTTGTCTCCATCAGGTGTATGAGTCGCTGCCAGGCCGGCTGCAGGTCGCCGTTGAGCACCTCGTCCCAGAACTGCTCCGGGTTGGCATGCAGCAACCTGATCTCGCGCTGCCAGATCGTCCGGCGCGTCCGGATGGATTCCTGCATGTCCTTGAGTTCATGCTGATAGGCGTTGCGCGCCAGGTTATCCGCCCGGAACGCGCCGGCTCTCAGTTCTTCCAGCTCAGACCACGCTGCCTTTGCAGCTCGTGCCGGGTCGGCACAGGGTGGGCGCCGCTCCCGCAGCAGCGCATCCATGCGCGCGCGCACCGCCATCTCAATGGATTCTGCGCGACCGTTGCATTCGCATAGTTGCTCCGCCCACTGCCGGATCTGCGTCTGAATGTTCGCGCGCAGGCTGGCGAGCGGATCGACCGTGAGGACGCCGTGAGACTTGCTCGCGGGCGCGGCCATGCGGTTGCGTCCGACGGCTCTGCGCTTATGTAGGCGTGCCTGCATGGGTAACCTCCTGGGCTGCGATGCGCTCATCGTCCGCCCGGACGGCAGGCCTGTGTTCCAGGGAGCGAATCAGCAGGACCGGCAGGCTCGACTGGTGCAGGATACCGGCCGCAATGCTGCCATGCAGCGCGCGCGACAGCCCGCTGCGGCCATGTGTGGACATGGCAATCAGGTCTGCCCCTTCCTCACCGGCTGTCTGGATAATGCTTTCGACGACAGGGCCATTGACAAGCCGTGTTTTGACCGCGATTCCCTGCGCCGCCAGTTTGTGTTTGCAGGCATCGAGATAGGACCTGGCGGATTGGGTCATCTGCGCCACGAGCAACTGGTCCATCTCGGGTTGGATGCCGTAATACTCGTAGGCCAACGAGCGCAGTTCAAGCACGTGCAGCAGGACGACGGTAGCCTGGTTGCAGCGTGCCATCTCCTCAACGTGCGGCAGTATTGCCTCAGCGCGTTGTGACTGATCCAGCGGCACCAGTATTCGTTTGTACATAACCCACCTCGCGTGAACCTGACCGCCCACGCCAGCCTATATGCGGGTCATTTACGCTGGCGCAGGCTGCCAGCCCGCTGACAGTTCTGCCAGCAGGTTTTCGATGGGAGCGCCTTTCAGACAAAAGGCGTCGGCGCCGGCCGCCAGTGCATGTGCCTTTGCCACGTACATGGACAGCACCACCACGCGGGTGTGCGGCCAGCGGCTCTTTATGACCTGCGTAGCCTGTAATCCATCCATCACGGGCATACACGCATCCATCAGCACGACATCAGGCAGCCAGCGGTCCACCAGTTCAACTGCCTCCTGACCATTTGCAGCGTCGGCCAGAACCTCAAACTGCGGATAATTCGCCAGCACCGCCTTCAACCCTGCGCGCGCGCTGGCCTGATCATCTGCAACAACGAGCCGTATGTGCTGCTCCATTGTCATTCGTTGTTCCGACCTCCGTCGCGGGTTTGCTTCCCGTATACCATCAAGGATAGTCAAGATGCCTGATTTGTCATCCGGCCAGTCGCTCATTGCGGGTCAACAAAAAACCGCTCTGCGGGCGGCACTTGTCCACAATTGTTGTAGTGTTGTAGCCGGAGAGCGGGACATGCCGCGCGGGCAGTGGGCCGGGTATTCAGCCGCTGGCGCCTGGGCCCGGCTCCGGGCCGGCGGCATCGTCGAGCGATACCAGCCCCTCGCGCAGGGCGTACAGCGCCGCCGCGATGCGGGTCGCCAGGTGCAGCTTGTTCAGGATATTGCTGACATGGGTGCGCACGGTCGCCTCGCTGATGAACAGCTTATCCGCGATATCCTGGTTGGTCATGCCCTGCGCCACCAGGCGCAGGACATCCAGTTCGCGCGCAGACAGCGGGTCCGGGGTGGGCGGGTGGGCGGACGGCGCGGCCAGTTCCTGCAGCACCTTGCGGGCGATGAGGGGGTGCAGCGATGACTCGCCGCGGTTGATCTGGCAGATGGCTCTCACCAGTTCTTCCGGACTGGAATCTTTCAGCAGGTACCCCAGCGCCCCGGCCTTGATGGCGGGAAACACCTTATCGTCCGTGGCGAAGCTGGTCAGCACCAGGATGCGGCTGGCCGGCAGGCGCGCAACGATCTGGCGGGTGGCCTCGATGCCGTCCATGCCGGGCATCATCAGGTCCATCAGGATGACCTGCGGATGCAGCTTTTCCGCCTGGGCGACCGCCTCGCGCCCATCGGCGGCTTCGCCCACTACTACGATATCGGCGACCTCGGCGAGTAAAGCGCGGATGCCTTTGCGCACGATGGCGTGGTCGTCGGCAATCAGCACGCGGATTGGTTCAGTCATGGCGCTCCTGTGTCCTCACGTGTACGCGTACGCAGGTCCCGCCGCCGGGGCGGCTGTCGACCTCGCAGGTTCCGCCGGCGCGGGCAGCCCGCTCCGCCATGCTGCGCAATCCCATGCCGCCTGGTTGAGGAGCAGCCTGCATATCAAACCCCACGCCGTCGTCGCGCACCTCCAGACGGGCAGCATCGTTGCTGAAGCGGATATTGACCGTCACATGGTGCGCTCGCGCGTGTTTCTCGACGTTATTCAGCGCTTCCTGAGCGATGCGGTATAGTTCCTGCTCCACAGGCACCGGCAGGCGCTGCTCGTTCTCGACGCGCAGGTCGGTCTCCAGACCCGTGCGCGCTTCGACCGCCGCCAGGCGGGCCTGCAGCGCGGCTGCCAGCCCTTCTTTCTCCAGCACGGGCGGGTGCAACTCGAAGATGAGCAGCCGCATATCGCGCATGGCGGATTGTGCCGTGTCTCGCAACTCGCGCAGATTGTCGGCGGCCGCTTCGGTTCTGCCGGCCCGCAACGCCATGGCGGCGGCGTCGGCATACAGCGTCACGCTGTAGAGTGATTGCGTGACGGAGTCATGCAATTCGCGCGCCAGGCGCTGGCGCTCCTCAATGATAGCCAGGCGTTCGGCCTGCCGGCGCAGGCGGGCATATTCGATGTTGACTGCGGCGTGGTCGGCGAATGAACCGATGATGCGCACGTCATCGCTGTTGAAACCGCCGGGCTTGTTGATGACGGCCAGCGCGCCGATGATGGCGGACTCCACGCGCATCGGCACAGTCAGCAGTGCGCTGACCGGCGAACCGCCGTTCGGGCCGGGCATCTGGCTGGGTGGGTCGTTGGTCAGCACCGGCACGCCGCGCTGGACAGCCAGCCCCGCCAGCGATGCCTGCTGCGGGATGCGCTCCTGATCGGTCAGAGCGGCGCCGGTGCGGCACAGCACGCGCAGCCAGCCGTCTTCTTCCAGCGTGAACAGCGTGCTGCCGACGGCGCCGGTCAGGCGCAACGCCTCGGTGCACACGATGTTCAGGATATCCGCGAGCGCGATGCCCTGCAGCACCGCCGTTGCCACACGCTGCAGGCTGTGGCTTTCGGCCAGCCGCCAGGCGATTTCCTCGTATGTCTGTGCGTTCTTCACGGCGGGCGCGACTGCCGCCGCCACCTGCGCCGCCAGCGCGCGCGCGCCCGCATCGAAATCGCGTGCGCTTCCACGGTCGTATGCCAGTGCGACCCCCAGCACATCCTCGCCCAGCGTAATCGGTATGGCCAGC
>JAKALH010000374.1 GCA_021813225.1 Chloroflexota bacterium | reverse complement strand
AAGGCCAAGATCGAACTGTCGTCGGTGGTGGAAACCGAGATCAACCTGCCGTACATCACGGCGGATCAGAACGGCCCCAGGCACCTGGTGATGAAGCTCACGCGCGCAAAGTTCGAGCAGATGAGCGAAGCGCTGGTGAAGCGCGTGCGCGGGCCGGTGGAACAGGCTTTGAAAGACGCCAGACTGGAAATCAAGGACATCGCCGAGGTGGTGCTGGTGGGCGGCGCGACGCGCATGCCCATGATTCAGACGCTGGTGAAGAGTCTCACCGGCGGCAAAGAGCCGAACAAGAGCGTCAACCCGGACGAAGTGGTGGCGGTGGGCGCGGCGATTCAGGCCGGCGTGCTGGCGGGCGATGTGAAAGACGTGCTGCTGCTGGACGTTACGCCGCTGAGCCTGGGACTGGAGACGCTGGGCGGCGTGATGACGCCGTTGATCGCGCGCAACACCACGATTCCCGCCCGCAAGAGCGAAATCTTCAGCACCGCTGAAGACAACCAGAGCGCCGTGGATGTGCGCGTGTTCCAGGGCGAGCGCCCGATGGCTGCAGACAACATGATGCTGGGACAGTTCAGGCTGGACGGCATCCCGGCTGCGCCGCGCGGCATCCCGCAGGTGGAAGTGACTTTCGATATCGATGCGAACGGCATCCTGAACGTCACCGCCAGCGACAAGGCGACCGGCAAAGAACAGCATATCAGCATCACGGCCAGCACCAACCTGAACAAGCAGGATGTGGAGCGCATGGTGCAGGAAGCGCAGCGCAATGCGGCGCAGGACGCCAGACGGCGCGAGCTGGTCGATGCGCGCAACGCGGGCGACAATATGCTGTACACGGTCGAGAAAACGCTGAAGGAACTGGGCGACAAGGTCACCGGCGCGCAGCGCTCCGGGATTGAAGGCGCGATGAACGACCTGCGCGACGCCCTCAAGACCGAGGACATGAACCGCATCAAGGTCGCCACGGAGGCGCTGCAACAGAAGGCGGCGCAGTTGGGCAGCGCGGCCTATGCCGGCAGCGGCGCCGACGGCCGGCAGGCGCCGCAGGGCAAAGGCCCGTCGAACGACGAAGGCGTCGTCGAAGGCGAATTCCACGCTGTTTGAGCCGATATAGAGTGAATCCCGGAATCTGCCAGATTCCGGGATTCTGCTTTCTCATCTCAGTCGCGCACCGCTCAGGCGAAATGTTCCGCGTTGACGAAGCGAATCAGCGCCAGCAGCACCGCCGGGGCATACAGTTGTGAGCGGGTCAATCGCCCGTGTGTCAGCAGGCCGACGGCGCCTTCGTTCTGCTTGGAGTTGGCGCGCCCGAACACGATGTCATCGGCTGCGCCCAGCTCCATGCCGCCCCGCACCAGCGTTGCGATCTGCGGCGGCAGTTGAAAACGGCCGGTGCTGGCCACGCCCAGCGCGCCGGCGCGGTCGACGATTGCGCACCAGGCGCAGGCAAACATCCCTTCCTTCAGTTCCAGCACGCCGCCCTCAAGGCCGACGCCGTAGGTTGCACCCGCCACGGCCTGCAGGGCGGCGCGCGCACGCTGCGCCGCGCCCTGCACGGTTTCCTCATCGCCGACCGGCTGTGTGCGCACGCCCGACTCCACGGCGACCGCCACGCTGTCGGCGTCCGCGAAATACTGCGCGATGCCCTGGCGCACGGCCTCCAGTTTGACGGGGTTCAGCGACCCGACCGCAAATATCGTGCCGGGCATCTCAGCGTTTCCCCTGCATCGGGCTAACATAGTTCATCTTCGCCACGATGGCCTGTCCATTCGGCCCCACCGCCCAGGCGACGAACTGGCGCAGTTCGCCCTGCGGTTCGCCCAGCGCGATCAGGTTCAGCATGTGCGTCAGAGGGTAGGCGCCGGACGCGATGGCGTCCAGGGTGGGCTTCTGCCCGTCGATGCCGACCACTTTCACGATGGGCATGACGGTGCCGGTGATGCGCGCGCTGGGGACATAGGCGATCGCCGTGGGCTGGTAGGCCACGAAGTTCATCGTCACCTCGATGGACGGCAGGACGATGTCGCTCAGCGCCAGCTTCGTGCTTTCCATCACGCGCTGGTCGAACAGGGCACGCGTGCCGTCGCCGTCTTCGCGCACGCCCACATCGATGTCGCCCAGCCCCATTACGCCCAGGTCGCTCCAGCGCGAGCGCACCCCGGCGAAGATATCGCGCAGTTCCTGTGTGCTGAGATTTTCGAGCGGGTTGGCCGGGTTGACGATGATGCTTACGCCTTCGCTGGCGAGGTCGGCAATCCACGGTGCAGGGCGATCGGCTGTCCTGGGCGGCAGCAACGAGACCGAGGCGAGATCGGCGCTGCGCGAGTAGATGGCATCGGCGGCCGTCTGGGCGTTATCCTCGGCGACGGTGAAAGTCACCGTCGGGTGTTTGGCCGTGTAGGCATCGGTCAGTGCGCGCATCAACGTCAGCGTCGCGCCGTCGGCTGCGATGCGGTACTTTGCGGTGACCGGGGTGATCTTGGGCGTTTCCACGCGCGAACATCCGGCCGCCTGCAGGGCGAGCGCAACGCACAGTGCGGTGGCGGCGCAGCGGGCGCCTGTGCTGTGCCGGTGTGACACGGCGCGGGAATCCTGTCTGAACACCGCTCAGGCCGCCGTCGTCATCGGCTCTGCCGTACCGGCGGGAACCGTATCGATGGATTGCAGCAGCACGCGCACCAGTGCCCCGGCGCGTTGCAGCGCTTTTTCATCGTCGTCACTGGCACTGCCGGGCGCGCTGGTCAACGATAGCGCATGCAGGCCATGCCGGATGCTGACGTTCAGTTCGCCGTGCGCCGCCAGGCGTTCAATGCGGGTCGCGCCCAGGTCAGGATGGGCCGCGGCAAGGCCGCCGGCGAGGGAAACCAGCGCCGGGTCGCCGGCAACACCTGTATAAGCGATCTCCCGACCGGCAACGGCCGGGATGGTTCCGGCGGCGCCCATCGCCGTCAACAGGATGTGCGACGCGCCGGCCAGCTCGGCGCGATGCGCATTGAGGAACGCCTGCATGCCGTAAGCGCCGGCTTCCGATGCGCCCGTGAAGAGGATGAGGGCGTCGTGGCCGGCCAGGGGGGCGCTGTGAAGACCGGCTGCCGTGTCCAGCAGCACAGCCAGCCCGCCCGCATTATCGCCCTGGCCCTTCACGACCGGGGCGCGCTGCGCCAGCAGCATCAGAATGAAAATCGCCAGCATGACCGCCCCGGGCAGCAGCGCGATCTGCCGCAGGATGATTACCGGCGTCACGATGCCGGCCACGAAAAGAACGAGCAGAATGGCCGCGGCAATCTGTCCGGCGCGCAACAGCGCCGGAATAGCCGACCTGCCGCCGATGACGTTGAACACAGCCGGATGGCGCTGCGCATCCAGGTGGGTGCTGATAACGATCGTCTTTCTGGCGCTGCCGTTCACATCGCCCGTCGCCGCGGGGGGTATGCGGACGAAGACGTTGCGGCTTTCCTCGATAGGCAGCATCCAGCGCAGCGGGTTGCTGCGGTATTGCATCTCCAGCAGGAGTGAAACCAGCGCCGTTGCGGTCAGCAGGGTCGCCGCTGCAGCGCCGACCGGCTGAGGCTGCCAGAACAGGAACACGCTGAGCAGCGCGACGCCGGCGAACAGCGCTGCGGGGGCATAGGCGGATGCGGCGCTCATGAAAGTCTGTTGCTGCGGATCCAGGCCGTCTGCACTTAAAGTGGCGGCGATATAGTCTGCCGCGGCGCCTTCTTCGTCGCTGGCGCTGAGGCGCTCACCGGCGCCATCCGCGAAATGTCGATATTGCTCGAGTAATGTCATGCGCTGCATGATAATG
>JAKALH010000373.1 GCA_021813225.1 Chloroflexota bacterium | reverse complement strand
TTGCAGTGTTATCAGTTGCCGGTGTCGATCCGAAACCAGCGTTAATTGTGCGTTCAGGCTGCGCGCGTCGGCCAGAGTTGTCAGTTCAACATTCTGACGCTGCGCCATGTCGCGCTCACTCTGCAGATGCCGCCGGGCATCCGCAATCTGGTTTTCGGCGGCCGTCTTGCGGGCGTGCAATTCAACCATGCTGGATAGCTTCAGGTTGAACTGTTCATTCAGATTCATTGCCTGCTGATATTCAGCCACCCCTTGCTCGATCTGATCGCGTTGAGAAAGCGCTGCCTGGTATTCAGCCAGGGTCGTCTGGTGTCGCGCGCGCTCATCATTCGTGGAATCGATCTCGCCAAGCAGGTTCTTGACACGGCTCTCCGTCTGTGAATGCTGTACACGCAGGGTACGCATGCGTTCGCGCGTACGATCCATCTCTGCGGCTTGCTCATCAGCTTCCTGCAATGCCAGCGACGCAACTTCGGATTGCGCCTGGGCGATCGACAGTTCCTGCTCATATATCGGCAGGCGCGCGATTTCATTCTCCGCGGTCTTTAGCTCGTAGGAAAGCAGCTCCAGCGAGCGCTCCAGTTCACCCTGGCGCAGTTTGACCTTCTCCTCATACCAGGACCAGACCTCAAGCGATAGTATCTCCGCCAGAATCGACTTTCGCTCTGCCGGCGTCTTGAGAGTGAACTCATCGGCCCTGCCCTGCTTGAGGTATGCGGAGTTCACGAACGTATCGTAGGTGAGGTTCAGGAGTTTTTCGATTTTGGCCTGCGTCTCGGACTGCCTGTTTTCGCTGATCGTCCGCCACGAACCGTTGTCGTCGATCAGCAACTCAAGCGTCCCGCTGGAGGCAGGCGCCTTTGCTCGAGCAGTCGCGCGTCCCATTTTTCGCGACCGAACGACCTGGTACCTGTTCTTTCCCTCGGTAAATATCAGGCTGACCCGCATCTCGGTTTCGCCCTGGCTGATCAGTTCGTCGTCACGGCGTGCGCGCGCCTGCCCCCATAACGCCCATGTAACAGCATCCAGTAGCGTGCTTTTTCCGGCGCCATTCTCACCGGACAGGCAAACGACATGCAAACCGTTCAGGTCAAGAGTCTGGCCGTCGCGATAGGCCATGAAGTTTTTGAGTTCAAGCTTAAGAGGTATCATCGATAGAAATCAATCAACCGTACAACCCCGGCACGGTATACAATCCAGGTGCTGTTTCATGAGTTCCGCAGAATCGTTGCGGAAGTAAATCTACTTCCGTCGTAACTGAGCCGCACGCCTTCGCAATAGTCGAATGTCGCACCCCATGAAGTATGGTCCGCTTCCGGCAGACAGCCGATGGCGCACAGTTCCAGCAGGGTTCCGTGCGTGATGACCAGCGCGTTGCCACCGTCAGGGATGCTCACCGCCAGCGAATGCATCAGCTTTGAAAGGCGTTTAGACAGCTTGCCGGCCGCCTTCCCCCTGCGAACTGCGCGCACGACGCTCTGCAGGTCTGCCGGATTGCTGATTTCTGCATCGACCTCATCATCGAAGCTGGCCAGGTCTTTCATCTGCTCATCGACAGCGAATCCCATGGCAATCGCAGTCTCGAAAGCGCGCGGCAGATCGCTGGTCACCACGCGGTCAAATGGCCCGCGCCCTTCGCCAGTACGGCGAGCCAGCATCACACCTGCCTGAGACAGGTGCTTGCCCGGTTTGACTCGCATAGAGTGTCGGCGAATTTCCAGATAACGCATGTGTTTCCCCGTGCAGAACCGGAGCGCTCAGTCTCACTTCCACCTTATACCGGAAATGCCGATAACAGATAGCCCCGATGACGCATGTAGTCGACCACCCGATAACCATGCGCAAAGTAGAACTGGAATGCGCTGGCGGTAGCCTGCCTCCACTTCGCAACGCCATCCGGGTCATTGTCGCGCACGGCATCGATGTCGTCCGGAATCTGGATGATCACCTCCCCTGGCTGCATTTTCAGCTCAGGTTGCGATGGTACACCCCGCTCATTGTAGACGACTGTCTGTGCGCTTTCCGGCCATATAGCTGGATTATCGCGCATCGCCCGGCCCAGATCCCACTCTACCAGGAGCCGGTCTATGGAAGTGCCTGCATCGCGCTTACCGGACGGGGCCGCGTAATAGCGGGCCATGTAACTGCTGCTGGTAGCACCCAGCTTATGGATATTCAGATTGGCATTGACGGCGCGCAGCGGGTCGAAAGTCCAGCGCATCTGGTTCAACCCGCGTTGTCGCGCCAGTTCCGCCTGCTTCAATTTTAAAGCTATGCCGATACCCTGCCCTCTATATTCCGGCAGCACTGCCAGCCGTTGAGAGCGATGATATGGCGTGCCGTCCCGCAGAAGCCCTGTATATCCCATGACGACGCCTGTCATCTGCTCCGCATCGAAAGCGCCTACCACGATGCCGCCCGAAGTCGCAAAAGACTGCATGAGCATATACGGCACGATGTCGAGTGGCTCAAACCCGAATGCGACAGCCTGCACTCGTTCAGCCGACTTGAACTCTTCGTATAAACTCAGCGACCGCAACTCGATATCCATGGCTTCCACCTGACCCGCTCATACGCTCAGCCGACCGGGAACCACTCGGTTTTGACACCGCCATCTTTGGCCAGTATCAGACGACCCATACTGGGATACACACGCTTTGCCTCAGTCAGGCAGACAGCGCCCGGGTTGTAATACAGTGTGCCCTCGATCCACTCGGCACAGGGTTTGTGGGTATGCCCGAATACCACGATATCGGCGTCGACAGGTTTCATGCGGATGAGCCGTGCAATAACGCTCTTGTTGATCTGATCGAGTGTCGGTTGGGTGCCGATATGAACCAGCTTATCCAGCATCGTACGCGCGAAGTTGATGTGCCCGTGTGTCATGTAGATGACGTGCCCGCCGATGGGCAAGGTAAGTGATGACGGCAGATCCTGGTCGTGTGCGCCCATGCTTGATTGCCAGTGCACATTGCCGCGCACCGCATATACCGGCGCCAGCCGGCGCAGCGGTTCGAGTATCTGAACATCTTCAAGGTCACCAGCATGCAGGATCACGTCTGAACCCTGCAGCAGTTCATAGACTCGCGGGGGCATTTCTTTCAGGCGATGCGGGATATGAGTATCCGAGACGACCCCGATGATGTGCTGCTGAGACATACGGTGCCGGTATATTAACACGCTGCCGCGTGCACTGACCCAGTTATCTGCCTTACAATAGCGCCTCAATGACTTACACAGGCAGCCAATCCGTGCTGGAGACAATACTGCGACACAAGCGCGAGGACGAAATCCCCCGCCGTAAGCACGACATCAATCTGGCATACATGCAGGTTCTGGCCGAATCCGCGCCAGGCAGAGCGCGCAACTTCGCAGCAGCTTTGCGCCGCGGCGACGGGAAAGTGGCGCTGATCGCCGAGATTAAGCGGGCATCGCCATCGAAAGGCGACCTTGTCAGCGGTACTTTTCAGCCGGTCGAACTGGCCCTGACATATCAAAGCAGTGGCGCCACCGCTGTCAGCGTTCTCACCGACGAACGCTTTTTCAAAGGCTCGCTGGATGACCTGAAGCAGGTCCGGCAGGCCGTAAACCTGCCGGTGCTGCGGAAGGATTTCATCGTCGATCCGTATCAGTTGTACGAGGCGCGCGCGGCCGGCGCAGACGCCGCACTACTGATCGTAGCCGCCCTGAACGAGCCTCAGTTGTGCGACCTGTATGCTCTGGCGCTGCAGCTATCACTCACGCCTCTGGTCGAAGTCCATGACGAAAGCGAGACGGCTCGCGCCCTTCAGGCTGGAGCCCGTCTCATCGGCGTGA
>JAKALH010000372.1 GCA_021813225.1 Chloroflexota bacterium | reverse complement strand
GGGAAACACCGGTCCAAAGATCGCTATACCCGCCGATAAAGACGCGGCACCCTGCAGCAATCCGTCAGGGCAGTTAATTACGGATACGATCACCAGCAGGGTACTGGGTATGCCGTTGCCGGTTCACATTTTCCTGCCGCCCTGTTATAACGCATCGGCCAGCGAATACCCGACCCTCTATCTGATCCAGGGCAGCGGTTACGAGTTCGGGGAGTGGGTCGAAGATGGGGTTACGCGCGTTGCCGACCTGCAGATGAATCAGGGCATCCTGGCGCCTTTTATTATCGTCATGCCGGCCAGCGATCTCAACCGCAACGCCGATAGCCTGTATTTAAGCAGTTCCGGGGGCGCAGGCTCCTGGGAAGACTTTGTTGTGAACGAACTGGTGCCCATGGTCGACCAGAAATTCAGCACGTGGGAAGACCGCGCCGGCCGCGCCATCGGCGGCATCTCGCGAGGCGGGTACTGGTCACTGGAGATCGCCTTTGATAATCCCGACGAGTTCGGGGCAGTTGGCGGGCATAGCCCGGCTATCACTTCAGATGACCTGATCGGCGTACCCGACGGATTCAGTATGCTCAGCCTGGCCAGGTCCATCGAGCGCCTAAAAACCATGCGTATCTACCTGGATGCCGGAGACAGCGATTTCGCCGAACCTGGCGTGAATCAACTGGCGACACAACTGGACGCACAACACATCCCCTATACGCTGGTTATCGGCAGCGGCGGCCACACGGATGATTACTGGTCCGGCCGGATTTCCGATTACCTGGCGTTTTACGCTGCCGATTGGCCGAAGACGGCTCGCGCAAAAAACGCCGATAACGGCGAGAACAACATACAGGTGACAGACTGACATGATGCGTCGCTGGATATTCTGGCTGGGGGTGTCGATCAGCGCCATCCTGCTGTATTTTTCATTGCGCGGGCTGGAACTGGAAGCAGTCTGGGAGTCGATCAAACAGGCCAACTTCTGGTGGCTGCTGCCCGGCATCGCAGCGTATTTCATCGCGGTGGCCGTACGCACATGGCGATGGTCCTACCTGCTCAGACCCTTCAAGCGCGTGCCCTTTGGCGGCCTGTACGAGACGGTGGTGATCGGGTACATGGGCAACAACGTCTATCCGGCGCGCGCTGGCGAACTGGTGCGGTCGTATGTCCTGCGGCGGGACAATGGCGTACCCATGGCCTTCAGCCTGGCGACGATATTCCTCGAACGTTTGATCGACGGTATCGTGATGGTGGCATTCGTGCTCATCGGCCTGCCGAACGTGCCCAGTTTGCCGACTGGCGCCCGCGATATCGTGCTGATCGCGGCAGGTGCATTCACCGTTGCCGTAGCGGTTTTCTTCTGGATGGCGCTGGCGCCATCTACCGCTGAGCGTATCGCCGCTTTTGTCATCGCCCGGCTGGTTCCGCACCGGCTGCAGGCGCCTTTGCAGACCTTCGCCAACCGGTTCGTGCAGGGTGCGCGCAGCCTCAGCCGGCCCACCGATCTGGCGGCCATCGTATTCAGCACAGCATTGGCATGGCTGATCGAAACAGTCAAATACTGGTTCGTGATGCATGCATTTTCACTGAACCTGCCCTTTACCGACCTGATGCTATTGAACGGCGTGTCCAACCTGTTCACCATCATACCGTCCGGGCCGGGCTATGTCGGCACGTTCGACGCTGCCGGCATCGGCATCCTGACGGCGCTCGGCGTGAAACAGGAACTGGCGACCAGCTACACGCTGGTGCTGCATGCCGTGCTGTGGCTGCCGGTGACGCTCCTGGGGGCGTACTTCATGTTGCGCGAAGGACTCAAATGGACCGATTTCCGCAAAGCCGAGGAATCGGTGGCGGTGGGCAAATGAGAATAGCCATCGTCGGCGCGGGCGCCACCGGCCTGACCGCGGCGCTGGATCTGTTGAAAGCCGGCCGCCAGGTGACCATTTATGAGCTGAATGACCGTCCGGGCGGATTAGCAGCGGGCTTCAAGGCTCCCGGCTGGGACTGGTCACTGGAGAAGTTCTACCACCACTGGTTCGCCAGCGACAGCGACGCGCTGAAACTGGGCGAGGAACTCGGCATCCGCGACCGCATGATTTTCAATCGACCGGTGACCGTGGTGTATTACGAGGGCCGGTTTTACCAGCTTGATGGGGCATTATCGACATTATTCCCAAAGTTGCCCTGGCTGGATAAGCTGCCACTCTCCGGTTCACTGGCGCGCGGCCTGCTGGCGCTGAAGTTCCCCGCCCTGTCGTTTCTGGATACGGTTCGCTACGGCTTGCTCGGGATCTATCTGGTGCTCACGACCAACTGGCGCAGCCTGGAGAAAGTCACAGCGCACGAATGGCTTAGCAGGTGGGCCGGGAAACGCGGTTACCAGGTCCTGTGGGAGCCTCTCCTGGTCGGTAAATTCGGCGAGGAACTTTACCGCGAGGTCAATATGGCCTGGATGTGGGCGCGCATCAAGGCGCGCACACCGCGGTTGGGCACGTTCGTCGGCGGATTTCAGGCTTTCTTCGACTCTGTCGCCGCTGCGGTCCAGCAAGCAGGCGGAGAACTGCGTTATTCGACGCGCGTCGTTGCGATTGAGCAGGCCGGCAACGGGAAATGGACTGTGGCGTCATCGGCTGCAGGCGCCGGCTCCAACACCTCTGTGCGCGAGGAATACGACCGGGTTCTGGTTACCACTTCACCCCGCCTGATGTCCCGGCTTGCGCCGCAGCTCCCGGCAGACTACCTTGGATCGCTGCAGAACCTGAAATCGCTGGGAGCTGTCGTGATGGTCGCCGCGCTGGATCGGCAGTTGAGCACGCAGGGATTTTACTGGCATAACCTGCCCAAGAGTTCCGGCTTCCCATTCCTGGCGATGTGCGAGCACACCAACTTCGTCTCCAGCGAGCACTTCGGCGGGCAGCACCTCATTTACTGCGGCGACTATGTTTCGACGTCGCACCCGTACTTTATGATGACAGATGATGAATTGCGCCAGGTCTATCTGCCTTCGCTCAAGCGATTCAATGCCGATTTCGATCCGGCATGGGTCAAGCAGACCTGGATTTTCCGCGAACCGTACGCGCAACCGGTGCCGTTCGTGGACCATTCGCGTCATATCCCACCCACGCGCACACCGCTGCGCGGGCTGTTCTTTGCCAGCATGAGCCATGTTTACCCGTGGGATCGCGGCACAAACTTTGCGATACGCCTCGGCCGCGAGGTCGCTGCTGAGATGTTACGCGATTGACACTTACAGTGAGCAAGCTTGAAAGGAGCACCAGACGATATGACATCACAGTCCAAGGCGCAACCTAATGTCATCGTGTTCTTCACCGATCAACAGCGCTGGGATACCACCGGCGTACACGGCAACCCGCTCGATTTGACGCCGAACTTTGACCGCATGGCACACGAAGGCACCCATGTGCGCTATTCGTTCACCTGCCAGCCCGTGTGCGGCCCGGCGCGTTCTTCGCTGCAAACTGGAATGTACGCCACCCGGACCGGGTGTTTCCGCAACGGCATCGCACTGCCGCGTTCCACCCGCACGCTGGCGCATTGCTTCAATGAGGCAGGCTACCAGACGGCGTATATCGGGAAGTGGCACCTGGCGGACGGAGACCCGGTGCACGCAAGCCAGCGGGGCGGCTACCAGTACTGGCTGGGAGCCAATGCGCTGGAATTCACATCTGAGCCATACCACACCGTCATGTATAACAACGACGATAAGCCCATCGTGCTGCCGGGTTATCGCGTCGACGCGCAGACCGACGCCGCCATCCGCTATATCGACGCTCATCAGGCCGATCCCTTCTTCCTGTTCATCT
>JAKALH010000371.1 GCA_021813225.1 Chloroflexota bacterium | reverse complement strand
CGGTGGAAATCGATCAGATACAGCGGGATGTCGACGCGGAAGTAGAAGCCTCCGTGCAATTTGCAGAGGCCAGTCCGGAACCCGCACTGGATACGCTCTACCGCGATATTTATGCGCAACCGGTTGCCAATATGCAGGTTGGCGGTTCATTGATCGGTCCGGCGACGCTCTACACAGGGAATGGCAAGCATGGCTGAAATTACCTATCGCGAGGCACTAAAACGCGCCCTGCGCGAAGAACTCGCACGCGACCCCGAGGTTGTGGTCTGGGGCGAGGATATCGTCGCCTATGGCGGCGGCGGCGCGTACGCCGTCACCGCCGGTCTGGCGAAGGAGTTCCCCGGCCGCATTCGCGATACGCCGATTGCCGAAGAGGCGATTGTCGGTGTGGGGATTGGCGCTGCCATGGGCGGTATGCGCCCCGTGGTGGAACTGATGACGATCAACTTCGCGCTGGTGGCGTGGGATCAGATCGTCAACCATGCCGCCAAGCAGCATCACATGTTCAACGGCACGATCAATGTGCCGATGGTGATGCGTTCGCCGGCCGGTTTTGGCCGCACGGCGGCGACGCACTCGCAGAACTTCGATGCGTGGCTGGCCTCGATCCCGGGGCTGAAGGTCGCCGCGCCGGCCACACCCTACGACGCCAAAGGTCTGTTGAAGACCGCCATACGCGACAATGACCCGGTATTCTTTATCGAGCACCTTGCCCTGTACGGCACACGCGGAGAAGTGCCGGACGAGGAATACCTGATCCCGCTGGGTGTATCTGAGCGCAAGCATGCCGGTAAAGATGTCACGATTGTGACGTGGGGACGTATGCTCGTGGAAACGCTCAAGGCGGTCAAGACGCTGTCTGCGGAAGGCATCGAGCCTGACGTGATCGACCTGCGTACCCTGCGCCCCATGGACCTTTCGCTGGCAATCGAATCGCTCAAGAAGACGAATCGCGCGATCGTCGTGGAAGAAGGCTGGCGCAGCGTCGGCCTGGGCGCGGAAGTCGCGGCTTCGCTGCAGGAGCAGGCTTTCAACTATCTCGACGCGCCGGTGGCGCGCGTGGCCGGGCTTGAGGTTCCGATGCCGTATGCCCGCAATCTTGAGCATGCGACGTTGCCGTTTGCCGATGACGTCGTCGCGGCGGTGCACGCCATGATGGCCAATAAGTATTAAGGGGTGTACCTATGGCTACCGAAATCACCATGCCCCAGATGGGCTTTGATATGACCGAGGGTGTGATCGCCAACTGGCTGAAAGCCGAGGGCGAGCCGGTTAATAAAGGCGAGGCAATTGCCGAAATTGAGACCGACAAGACCACGATTCAGATCGAGGCATTCGGCAGCGGTGTGCTGCGCCGCATCCTGGCGCAGGCCGGCGCGAAGGTGCCGGTCGGGGATGTCATCGGCATCATCGGCGAACCCGGCGAAGCGCTGCCGCCTGTGAAAGGCGAATCGGCCGCGCCTGCCGCCACCCCGTCTACTTCGACTGCCGCACCGCCTGTTGCCGCTGCGCCTGCGCCGGCCACAGAGACCGCACCAGTCGGTATGGTCAACGCCACGCCTGTCGCCCAGCGCGCCGCTCAGAAGTTGGGCGTCGACCTGACAAGTGTGAAAGGCACAGGGCCGGAAGGGCAGATTCGCAAGGAGGACGTGGAAGCCTTTGCGGCGGCTGTGCCAAAGCTGGAAGCGGCACCGGCGCAGGTCACACCGGCCAGCGGGCGGGTCATCGCTACACCTTACGCAAAGAAGATCGCTACAGAGCAGAACGTTGACCTGCGCGAGGTCAAAGGCAGCGGACCGGAAGGCCGCATCGTCGCCGCCGATGTCCAGGCTTATGCATCGCACGCGCCGTCACAACCGGTAGTTGCGCAACGTGTTGCTGCGGCACCGACTGCAGGCCGCAAGCCGCTGACGCGCATCCGCCAGACGATCGCTCAGCGTATGACGCAGAGCAAGACGACCGTGCCGCACTTCTACATCACGGTGCAGGTGGAGATGGATGCGGCGCTGAAATTGCGCGAACAGATCAATGAAGCGCTCAAGTCGGAGAATATCAAGGTCTCTGTCAATGACCTGATCGTGCGCGCGACGGCGATGGCGTTGCGGCGCTTCCCGAACCTGAATGCGTCCTTCGCCGGCGACGCCATCGAACAGCGCGACCAGGTGCACATTGGCGTCGCTGTGGCGCTGCCCGGCGGGCTGGTCACGGTGACGGTGCGCGATGCCGATACGAAATCGCTGAAACAGATCGCTGTCGAGATGGTTGCACTGGCAACCCGAGCGCGCGATGGCAAGGCACAGGCAGGCGATATGGGCGGGCAGACCTTTACGATCAGCAACCTGGGCATGTACGGCGTCGAGAGTTTTGTGGCTATTGTGAACCCGCCAGATGCGGGCATCCTGGCGATTGGCGCTTCAACCCCCACGCCGGTCGTGCGCGACGGCCAGATGGTCATACGCAACATCATGCATGTCACGCTGTCAGGCGATCATCGTGTCACCGATGGCGCGGAGGGGGCGCAATTCGCCAACGAGGTGAAGCGTATCCTTGAGAATCCCTGGGGGCTGGTGCTCTAGCGCTTGCCTGCCGTGGCGGCCGGTTCGCCATCCACGCGAACCCGTTTCTGTGAGCAGCGCCCCTCTGCAGCATGTGTCTTGCAGGCATGCTGCGGCGGGGCGTTTTCTATCGTGTGTCATCCCTGTGATGGTTGGGTAGCCTATGTGCGCAGAATATGTCCGTGACATCATGCATGCGGGGATTGTGAGCTGCACCCCTCAACTCTCGATCAAGGAGGCTGCGCGGCTGATGACGAAAGCCAATGTGCGGGCGCTGGTTGTCATGGTGTCAGGTTGCGGGCTGACCGGCATCGTCTCGACTACCGATCTGGTGAACGCAGCGCTGGAAAGCAACGACGGTGACAAAAAGGCATCGACCGTAGGCGATGTGATGACAACCTCCGTGCTGACGGTCACGCCCGATGCGCCTGTATCGGAGGCGGCCAAGCTGATGATCGATCGCGGCGTGCATCGCCTTGTCGTGGTCGAAAATGCCGAGAACTGTTTGCCCATCGGCATTCTCTCCATGGGCGATATCGTACGCAGCCTGTCAGAGGACTGACCCGTCGACACGACGATGCATTACAGGGTGCGGATGTGGGTTGCATTCTGCATGGCGGCCGTTACGACGGCATGCCAACCGCAAACCGCCACGCCGCCAGTCGGCATGACACCGCGCGCAGGCCCGACGCCGGTCGTGACGTACTACGAACCCACGGCGGCGCCGACTGCGACTTCGATGTCGGCCTGGCAGACGCTGCAGACCGGCGTCGAGTATGTGCAGCGTCTGGAGCATACGGCTGAGACCGATGACTGGGTCACTGTGGTCAGGCTCGATCTGAATAAAGTCAACCTGAAAGTGCACTATGCGCCTGCATCGCCGCAAACGGTGCGTACCTGGTACTCCAATTTGAATCCGCTGGTTGTCATCAATGCCGGCTTCTTTACGAAAGAGAACAAGGCGACCGGCCTGGTCATCGCTGACGGCAGGCGGGCCGGCCAGACCTACAAAGGCTTTGGAGGGATGTTCTCGGTGCGTGACGGGAAACCGTCCCTGCAGTGGCTGGCGCGCACGCCATATGCCGCCGACTCGCGCGTGACGCAGGCCGTGCAGAGTTTTCCGATGTTGCTGCTGAATGGCAGAGCTGTCGATGGCATACCCGATGATGGCTCGCGCAACCGACGCAGTTTCATCGGCATCGACCATAGCGGTAAGGTGCTGCTGGGTATCTGCCATTCACCGGTCTGGACGATGGGCGACCTGGTTCAC
>JAKALH010000014.1 GCA_021813225.1 Chloroflexota bacterium | reverse complement strand
CGAAGGAGACCAGCACCGCAACGTAGTCGACGCGCTGTAGAAAGTATGCCGCCAGCCCGATCAGCAGGGCCGCTTCGGCGACACGATCCAGCGTCGAATCGAAGAATGCCCCGAATCGGGTCTGCTGTTGTGTGGCGCGCGCCAGCGCGCCGTCGAGTGCATCTAGCGGCATTGCCAGAAATGTCATCACCGCACCGCCCCACACCACCTGGCCCAGACCGATCAGAATGCCTGCGGCGACGTTGATCAGGAAACCCGTTAACGTCAGCAGGTTGGGCGAGACGCCTGTCCGGGCAATGGCGTTGACGACAGGGTCAAGGATAAAGCGCGTATTCTTGCGCGCCCATGCTTCCATGATCAATATCGTAGCAGGCGTTGCAGAGCGCCGGTGCGGCGCTCTGCAACGCCGGGCATGATCACTCGCCTCTGATAAAAGCTTCAACCTTGGCGTGCGCCTCGTCGTCGATGAACTGCACCGGCGGCGATTTCATGAAATAGGATGATGGCGCCACCAGTGCGCCTTTCATGCCGCGGTCCATGCCGATCTTGGCGCAGCGCACCGCATCGATCACCACGCCGGCGCTGTTCGGGCTGTCCCACACTTCCAGCTTAAGCTCAGCCAGGAGCGGCACATCGCCGAACGTGGTGCCCTCCATGCGGATATAGCAGAATTTGCGGTCGGTCAACCATGGGACGTAGTCGCTCGGGCCGACGTGCACGTTGTCCGGGTCCATCTCATAAGGGATCTGCGACGTCACCGAGTTGGTCTTGCTGATCTTCTTGGACTCTAAACGCTCGCGCTCCAGCATATTCATAAAGTCCGTATTGCCGCCAAAGTTCAACTGATAGGTGCGATCAACACGCACGCCACGGTCGACAAAGAGATGCGCAAGCATGCGGTGGGTGATCGTGGCCCCGACCTGGCTCTTGATGTCGTCGCCGATCACCAGTGAGCCGGCTTCCTCAAAACGGCGCTGCCAGTAGTGTTCGCGGGCGATGAATACGGGGATACAGTTGACCAGGCTGCAGCCTGCCTGAAGCACCTGCTCCACATACCATTTCGTGGCCTGCTCACTGCCCACCGGCAGGTAGTTGACGACAACATCCGTCTGCGTATCCTTCAGAATCTTGACGATGTCTGCGGTCTCGCCGGGCGCCTTTTTGATGATGCGCGACAGGTACTTGCCCAGACCGTCATGGGTCATGCCGCGATAGACACAGCAGCCCATGTAGGGCACGTCGGAGAACTTGATGGTGTTATTCGGCGCGGTGAAAATCGCCTCGCTGAGGTCTTTGCCGACCTTGTTCGAATCGATATCAAATGCCGCGGTGAACTCGATATCGCTGACATGGTACCCGCCCAGGCGCACGTGCATCAGTCCCGGCACGCGGTCCGTATCTTTGGCGTTTCGATAATACTGCACACCCTGAACCAGCGCGCTGGCGCAGTTGCCTGCCCCGATAATGGCAACGCGCACCTTGCTGCCGCTCTTTGCCCTGATTTCATTGCTGACTTCAGATTGACTGTCCATCCGGATTGTTCCTTTTTTCATCAGTAGAAATGGTGAATTGTTTCTGCGGATCGGTTGTTGCGTAAAAGCCCTATTCAGTTGCGAACAGCTCATAAGCCGGTATCCGATGTAACACCGCTGCTGCCTGAGAGATACGCGATGCGGGCCGAAGAATTATAATCATTGAGACCGATGGTAGACGGCACAATGACCACGCGGGTGGGCGTTTGCCCGACATGAACACACATGGCAATCTCGATGAAACAGCAAAAGGAGTTAGGTTGGAATGGGTTACCCGCCTGAGGACCTGGAACTCGACAATGGCTACTGGCGTTCGCTGCTGCAGGACGTAGAGGAATGGGACGCCGAACGCCCGTCTTCCGAAGCAGCACCCGCCGGCGAGACGATCGGGACCGAGACTGACAAACGCAGCGAGGCCAGAACTGACGCTCCGAATACGCAGGCGCGTTTTGCTCGCACCGAAGCAGGCTTGCGGCCGGCCGAACCGCCTACTGCGGAGATGTGGGGGCTGCTGCACGAGGCCATGGATCGCGGAACGACGCTCGAGGTGGAGGCCATTGGCTCCAACCGCGGCGGTTTGATCGTTCGATATCACACGTTACGCGGCTTTATCCCATCATCACATCTGACGGTTATCTCGCCTGAGATGGATGAACCAGCGCGCCGAACCACGCTGGCACAGCAGATCGGCCAGAAAATAATCACTCGCGTTATCGAACTGGATCCCGAACGCGACCGCATCGTGTTCTCCGAACGGGCGGTTACGGAGGATGTCGACGCAGAACCCCCCTCCTTCCTGCGGGAAATCAAACCGGGGGAGACGCGCCACGGCCGGGTGACCAATCTCACCGCATTCGGCGCCTTTGTGGATCTGGGGGGGTACGAGGGCCTGGTGCACGTCAGCGAAATATCGTGGAGCCGCGTAGGGCACCCGCGCGACGTGTTGAGCATCGGACAGCCCGTGCAGGTATATGTCATGAGCGTCGATCCGGAGGAAGGGCGCGTGGCGCTCAGCCTGAAGCGCACGAAACAGGATCCCTGGCATGGCATCGAACAGCGCTACCATGTCGGCCAGCTCGTGAAAGGCGTCGTCACGAACGTGGTAGACTTTGGCGTCTTTGTGAAAGTGGAGGAAGATCTCGAAGGGTTGATACACGTCAGCGAACTGGCGGAGGGCAACTTCCTGCACCCGCGCAATATCGTGCGCGAAGGCGACACGGTAACCGGGCGCGTCATCGGCGTTGACGGCAGCCTGCATCGGCTGGCGCTGAGTCTGCGCAATATCAACCATTAGTTCCCTGCGGCGCGGCAGGCTTGCGCTCCCGGCCGCGGGAACAGCATGTCGTGTTGCTTGAGGCGGCTGGGCCATTGTGGAGCCGACCGCCAGCGGGGTCGTTTGCCGGTCACCTGGGCGACCCGGATCGATATCGCGAATCATGAGTGAACCACGCAAACCCATCCCCGCCCAGTTGCAGTTGCTGAAGTTCATCAGCAGCAACCGGAAGTGGTGGCGCGATGCCGCCGGCCTGCTGTTGATCGCCATCGGCGTTATGACGTTCTTCACGCTGGTTGGCTGGAATGCCGGCGGCATCGTCTCAGCCTGGGCAAGTCTGCTGCAACATGCCTTTGGGGTGGGCGCCTATGTATTGTGCCTGCTTTCGGCGTTGCTCAGCATGCCGCTGCTGCTCAATATCCCGATCCGGTTCGATTCGAAACGCCTGATTCAAATCATCTGTGGTGAGATGGCGTTCTTCGCGTTGCTGGCGCTGATACATTCGCTTGCCATCGGTGTCGATGGCTACGCTCTATCGCAGGCTGGCAGCGGCGGCGGCGCAGTGGGCTGGGTATTAGCCAAGCTGATCTGGCTGGCGTTAGGCTCCGCGAGCGGTATCGCCAGAGTGATATCCATCGTCTTCTGGCTGCTGGTACTGGCCGGCAGCGCAGTTGTCGTCTTTCAGCCCATGTTACGTGGCGGTATACGCCAGCCGGCATATGAGGCGCTTCCGGAGAGTTCCGCGTTCGAACAACACCCCTTGCCGCTTGCGCCACAACCAGACGAAGCCCTTACCGAGCCGGCCGGCATCGAGACGCCGGCTACGGCCAAAAAGCAGAAGCGAGATACAGGCAAAGGGGGTAGTCCGATATCTCCCATTACGGTGAAATCCAGCCCAACCATCATCAAGCCAGATGAGCAGAAAGCGAAATCCACGCCGGCTGCGAAAAAGCCCCGCAAGCCCACTCCGCACGATGAAGCATTGCCGCCTCTATCGTTACTCAAACCTGTAAAGGATACCCGCGTCAACGATGCCGACATCAAACGCCAGGCGGATATCATCGAGACGACACTGGCTCAGTTCGGGCTGGCCGGGAAAGTGGTGGAAGTGCGGCGCGGCCCGACCGTGACCCAGTACGGCATCGAGCCGGGTTATCTCGACCGCGCCGGGGCGGGCGGAGAGAAACGCCTTCAGAAAGTGCGCGTCGGCCAGATTGCGGCGCTGCAGAACGACTTTGCGCTGGCGCTGGAGGCTTCGTCCATCCGCATCGAGGCACCGATACCGGGACGCGGTCTGGTTGGCATTGAAGTGCCCAATGTCGGCGTCGGCCTGGTCGATCTGCGCTCGGTCGTTGAGAGCGAGAGCTTTCAGGCGCTGCGCAGTAAATCCGGGCTGGCAGTCGCACTGGGACGCGACGTTTCAGGCACCGCGATATCCGCCGATCTGGCGCGGATGCCGCACCTGTTGATTGCCGGCACAACCGGCTCCGGCAAGAGTGTGTGCATCAGCGCCATCGCCGTATGCCTGTGCTTACAGAACCGCCCCGAAGACCTGAAGCTGGTGTTGATCGACCCCAAGATGGTCGAACTCACGCGCTTCACCGGATTGCCGCATATCATCGGCAAGCCCGAAAGCGACATGGAGCGCATACCGGGCGTGCTGCGCTGGGTAACCCGCGAGATGGATTCGCGCTACAAGCAGTTCGCCGAGATCGGGGCGCGCAACCTCGCCGACTTCAACGAGTCGGCGCAACGGCGCGGCGAGGAGACGCTGCCGCGCATCGTTGTGCTTATCGACGAGCTGGCCGACCTGATGCTGCAGTCGCCCATCGAAACAGAGAAGACCATCTGCCGGCTTGCCCAGATGGCGCGCGCTACCGGCATTCACATGGTGGTAGCCACACAGCGTCCCAGCGTCGATGTGGTCACTGGATTGATTAAGGCTAACTTCCCTGCGCGCATCTCGTTTTCCGTCGCTTCGTCGACTGATTCGCGCGTTATTCTGGATCAGGCGGGCGCAGAGTCGCTGCTCGGGCGCGGCGACATGCTGTTCCTCAACCCGGAATCCGGTCACCCGCTCCGCCTGCAGGGTTGCTATGTGAGCGACAAGGAAGTCGAAGGGCTGATCGCCTGGTGGAAGAAGGAGATAGAAACCGAGAAAACTCGCCAGAAAGCTTCTGAACCTGCGAGCGAGGCCACGGAGGAAGAGACCTATGTTGCCAACCGCAAACCCGAACTGGAAACACCGTGGGAGACCACCGTCGCCGATATGGCGGCTGAACGCCTGATTAACAGCGGAGGCCGTGGCACTGGCTCAGCGTCTCGCGGTGCGGGTGGCAGTGATGACGGCGCGGACGACGAACTGGTGAAGCGTGCGCTTGACATTATCAAGACCAGCGGCAACGCCAGCACATCTCTCCTACAGCGGAAACTCCGCATCGGTTATCCCCGCGCCGCCAGGTTGATGGAAGAACTGCAGGAGATGGGTTACGTCGGCGCAGCCAGCCGGCAGGCCGGCAAGGGTCGCGAAGTCAAGCGCGATGACCCGGAGGAGTGACGCTATCCAGCGTGATGAAACGCGAAGCTACTGCGTGCAGGTCGACGACGGCGACAGAGCGATCTTCTCCGTGCAGGTGCCGGCCGCCCAGCGCACCGGGATTCAGTATGCGCGTACTGCCGACCAGATCCAGGTCGCGACGATGCGAGTGTCCGCGGAAAACCCATTCATACAGCCCTGAATAAACCAGCACACTCGCCAGGCTCTCGTCGTCGCCATGACAGACGGCGATGCGATGCTGATCGAACTCCAGTTCTGCGTCTTTGCCGCAATAGTGAATGTTGCCCAGGCGGCGCGCTTCGGAGCGCAGTCCCATCCAGTCGTAATCATTATTGCCGCGCACCAGCCACACTTCAAAGCCGGTGAAACGCTCCAGTATAAGCGGGCTGGTGACATCGCCGCAGTGAATCAGCCGCTCAATGCCGTTGGCACGGAATATCCTGAGGGCGGCATCCAGATGCGACTCATTGTTGTGCGTGTCGGCAAGAACGCCGATGCGGGAATCAGTTGTAGACACGAATGGCTTCCCGTCCCGCGTCATGGGCCATGCGCGCCAGATCCTCGATGGTTTCATCCTGACGCGCCAGGGCGACCTCAAGAAGCATCGAGAGATTGACGCCGCTCACCACGCGCACGCCGGGATACCTGCCTGCAATTCGAACCGCTGTATTCCACGGAGTCCCGCCGGCCATATCAACCAGGATCAGCGCGACATGATCAGGCGGCAGTGCATTTTCAATCAGGGCTTGATATCCCTGCACATCATCACCCGGCGCCAACGAAAGGTAGCTGATCGCGGGCTGCGGCCCGGCGATCAGTTCAAGGGATTGCCCCAACGCCATTGCCAGCGGGCCGTGCGTTGTGACTATGATGTGCGGCATATCTTGAGTCATGCTCCAAGCCATGCTGTGCCAGATATGCTTGATTACTGACCGCTGACCAGATTCAGGGTCGATGCGCCCATCCTGGCCTGCACCGTGATTTTCGGACTGGATTCCTTCGTCCATTCCGGTGACATATAGGTATCGCCGCCGTCGGTGCTCCAGTTGCCGCGTGTGACGGCTGTCAGGCTTTGGCCTGTGATCACCTGCACCGGATTGCTGCCCGAATCGATGGTGACGGCGGCCGCACCGCCTTCCAGCGACAGCACCATGTCCCGAGTCAATTTGCCGTCCAGGCGCAGAATCAGGCTACCGGCAGCGATGTTGATCGTGGCGCTCTGCACATGCGTATTGGCGATGCCGAGCACCTTCAGAGTGGAAGCGCCAGCGTCAAGTTTGAACTTCTCCATACTGGCCGGGTTTGGCGTGCTGAAGCGCACGGTTGTATCCGCAGCGCCCTGCTGCCAGTCGAACCTCGTCAGCGATAAGCCGCCTAACTCCCATTCGCCCTTCATGGCGCCGCCCCGCACCGTCAAGGCCATCGGCACACCAGCGCCCAGCCGCAGATGCCAGTCATTCTGGGCGTTCAAAGGCGGTATGCCGTTGAAGTCTTTCTGCCGTATCTGCACGGCATGATCGCTATTGATAACCTGCGGCTTCCAGTCGCTGACGTTGTATTCAATAGTCCCGCTGACAAGCCCGTCGGCTCCCACCCCGACATTCGTTCCTGCCGAACCGACGTCCAGTTCAACACTCCAGGCCTGCGAGAGATCGGTTGGCCTGGCGATATTGACCTTGTACGTTTCCAGCGCGCCGGTCGAAACCGGGTTGATGGTGATGTTACAGGCCGTCAGAGCAACGGTCAGAAACACCACGCTCGTCCCCACCATCAGCTTGTTGAGTCTCATTTGTCTGCCCTCCGGAAGAAACGCCCCCCGGAGCATAGTGTACGTCTACTGCCTAATATGAAAAACCGGCTGTCCGATTGCATCTGTTATATATCTGGACGAGGGATTCACGTACAATCGTCTCCAGCATATGTCACTCCGGCAGCAGATAGACGTGCTCTACATCGACGAATCCATACTGGTTATCAGTAAACCGGCAGGAACGGTATCCGTTCCAGACAGCATAGAAAATGGCAACCGCAGCGTGAAGGCGATGTTGAGCGCCGACTATGGCGAGCTATGGGCTGTGCATCGACTGGACCGGGATACCAGCGGCGTGATGGTATTCGCCCGCGATACGGGCACACATCGCACACTGAGCCTGCTGTTTGAGGGGCGTGAAGTGCGTAAGGTCTACCATGCGCTTGTGGAAGGTCATCCGCGGTGGATGGAGCGCAGCATATCCGCACCGCTTACCGTGGACGCCGACCGTTACCATCGCACGATTGTGGATCACGACGCTGGCAAGCCAGCCACGACGCATTTCCGCGTGCTGGAAAAGTTCGCTCGTGGAGCGAAGCGTTATGCGCTGGTCGAAGCACGACCTGAGACAGGCCGCACACACCAGATACGCGTTCACCTGATGACACTGGGATCGCCGGTTGTCATGGATCGTCTCTATGGCAACTCCGTCCCGATCCTGCTGTCCGACATCAAGCGCAACTATCGCGGCGACCGGGAAAGCGAACGGCCGCTGCTGGGACGTCTCGGGCTGCATGCATTTCAGTTGGCTTTTCGACACCCCCGTCTCAACGATGACATGCAGTTCGAAGCGCCCTACCCCAAGGATTTCGGTGCCACATTGGGCCAGTTGCGCAAGAATGCTGCAGCCTGAAACCGTAGCGGCAACACAGGTGTATAGACCGACAGCGTTTTTAACCTGTATGCCTGAAATGTCGCCGGCTACGGTCAGTATCACTCGCCGTTTAGCTGGTCAATGATCGCCAGCAATTCCTGGTTAGTTGGAATATCCGACATCGAGTGGCCGTAGTGAACATAGCGCGCCAGGCCGGACTTGTCGACAATGACCTGAGCCGGCATGCGCCCGAGCCGAAACAGATTGATCTCCTGCCCGTATCGTTTCAGGACTGTGCACTGCGGGTCAGGGAGACCGACATAAGGCAGACTTTCTTTACTCCACCATGCTTTGAACGCAGCAGCATCATCCGGCCCCACCACGATAATTTCCGTATCGCGCGCGGCGAGTTCAGGATATCCCTGGCGCAACTGCGCCATGTGCTTTCGGCAGTACGGTCATGAAAACCCGCGGTTGAACACAAGCACCACGTGCTTGCGTTCAACGTAATCAGACAACCGCACCGGTCTACCGTGGAAATCCGGAAGTTCGAAATCCGGCGCCTGGGTGTTGACCGCAACTTTATTCGACATAGGTCGTTATCATATGTGAGCCGTGTCGGCTAATGCAGAGGCCGGGTGCCCGGCTTGCGGTGTCGCTCAATTCAAGTTGTATATCGCCCCGTACTTCTTCTTCAGGTACGCGATAAATGGCTTGATATCCAGCGGGCCGCCGGTCACGCGCTTAACCAGTTCGTCGGCAGTGAATTTAGACCCGTGCTGGTAAATGTTCTCCCTGAGCCACTCGTGCAGTGTTCTGAATTCCCCATCGGCTATCTGCGCCGGTATCTCAGGATGAGCCTGCAGCGCCGCGGCATAGAACTGTGCGCCCAGGATATTGCCGAGCGTATAGCCCTGGAATGCGCCGCCGATGATACCGCCGTACCAGTGCACATCCTGCAGCACGCCGTCTTTATCGTCCGGCGGTGCGACGCCGATTGCCGACGCATAGCGTTCACGCCAGACTTCCGGCAGGTCGCGTATTTCCAGGCTGCCTTCCAGCAGTTCCAGTTCCAGGTTGAAACGAATGATGGGATGCAGGTTATAAGTCACTTCATCGGCATCCGTTCGTATCAATGAGCGCTGCACCTTGTTAATCGCGCGGTAGAACGTATCCAGGGATACATTGCCCAGTTGCTGCCGGAACACGCCCTGCAGGCGCGGGTAGAAGAACTCCCAGAAGCTGCGGCTGCGGCCCACCAGATTCTCCCACGTGCGCGACTGACTTTCGTGCACACCCGACGATGTGCCGCTCGCCAGCGGCGTCCCTTCATAGGAGCGGTTGATGCCCATCTCGTACATGGCGTGGCCGGATTCGTGCATGGTGCTGAAGATGGCTTCTCCAAGATCGCGTTCCTTGACGCGCGTGGTGATACGCACATCGCCCAGCGAAAATTTAGTCATGAAGGGGTGATGAGTTTTGTCCTGACGGCCCCGGTTGAAATCGTAGCCAAAGCGTTTGATGACATCCAGCCCGAAGGCCAGTTGCTGCTCTTCGGGAAAAACCTGGTGCAGGCAGGAATCATCGGCGGGCTGTTGCGCAGTGATCTGCTGGACGATGGGCACCAGGCTATCGCGCAGTTCGTTGAAGACAGCGCGTACTGACGATGCCTTCATGCCGTAATCCGCGTAGTCGATCAACGGGTCGGCAATATGCTCATATCCGGGGAAGAAGTTCGCCAGTTGGCGGCTCATATCCAGCGTTTTTTCCAGCGCCGGCTGCACCATGCGGAAGTCGTTCGCCGGCCTGGCACGCGTCCAGAGATCGTAGCTCTCCGCCATGTGCGATTGCAGTTGTGCCATAAAGGCAGGCGGCACTTTGGTATTCAATTCATACTGGCGGCGCGCGACTCGGATCAGGCTGGCATCGTCGGAGTCGTAAGGCAGGCTCTCCTCATAGGGGCGCAGGTCGTCCAGCAGATGGCCGATCTCCGGGTCTGTCGCTTTCTGATGAGTCAGCAGCGCCAGCGTTCCCATCTGGCGCCCCCGCGCCGGCGCGCCGCCGGGCGGCATGTATGTCGACTGGTCCCAGTTCAGGACCGCACCAATGGATTCCAGATCGTTGACCTCAACCAGCCGGTTTTTCAGCTCTTGCAGTTTTGCTTCCATCAGCTTTACCCCTTTCAATCGTGTTTGTGCAGTCTGTCGCAGCATGTGCCAGTATACTGCGACCGTCTTTCTTGACAGTCGAATGAAGCCACCTACAATCGACGCAACGGCCGTTATCGGCTGTGCCTTGATGGGAGTACATCATGAAAAAGCTGATTAACCGCGCCGAGGATGTCGTTCGTGAGTCGCTGGAAGGTTTTGCCGCCGCTCATGCGGACCTGATCCGCGTGAACTTCGAACCCGCCTATGTGGCGCGTCGTGATGCGCCCGTAAACGGTAAAGTCGGCGTCGTCTCCGGCGGCGGCAGCGGCCACGAACCACTGCACAGCGGGTATGTTGGAATGGGCATGCTCGACGCAGCCTGTCCCGGCTCCATATTCAGCAGCCCCACCCCCGATCAGATGCTGGAAGCCAGTAAAGCCGTCGACGGCGGCGCAGGCATTCTGCACATTATCAAGAATTACACCGGCGACCAGATGAACTTCGAAATGGCTGCTGAACTCGGGCGCGCTGAGGGTCTTGAGATCGACAGCGCGGTAATCGACGATGACGTGGCCGTCACGGACAGCCTGTATACCGCCGGCCGGCGCGGTGTAGGCCTGACGGTGCTGGCCGAGAAGATCACCGGCGCCGCAGCCGAGGAGCGCCGCTCTCTGAAAGAAGTAGCGAATATCTGTCGTCAGGTCAATAGCTGGGGGCGCAGCATGGGCATGGCCTTGACTTCATGCACCGTCCCTCACATCGGTCATCCCATGTTTGACCTGCCCGAGAATGAAATGGAAATCGGCATCGGCATTCACGGAGAACCCGGCCGTAAACGGCTGCCCATCCAGTCCGCCGATGAGATCACCGCGATGCTGATGGAGCCGGTCATACAGGACTTGCCCTATCGCGCCGGCGACCGCGTTCTGCTGTTTGTAAACGGCATGGGCGGCACACCGTTGAGCGAACTGTATATCGTCTATCGGCAGGCGTTGTCGATTGCCAAAGGGCACCGCCTGAATGTGGAGCGCAGTTTCGTTGGCTCATACATCACCAGCCTGGAGATGGCGGGCTGTTCCATCACCCTGCTGAAACTTGACGATACACTGATCCGGCTTTGGGATGCGCCAGTCAAGACGCCCGCTCTGCGCTGGGGCATATAAAACATGTCACGACAGGATGCCAGCGCAATGCCGCTGCAGACCATAGATAAGGGGGCTATCGTGCGGTGGCTGACGGCCTGTGCAGATAGCATCGCCGCGAATCGCGAATACCTGACAAAGCTCGACGCCGCAATCGGCGATGGCGACCATGGTGTGAACATGGATCGCGGGTTCAAAGCGGTTGTGGTGAAGCTATCCGCCGGCGCGGAAATGGATATCCCCCAACTGATGAAAAGCGCGGGAATGACCCTGATCTCCACCGTGGGCGGAGCCAGCGGGCCGCTGTATGGCACATTCTTTCTGCAGGCTGCGCAGGTCTGTGCCGGGAAGGCGGAGTTGACCCTGGCCGACTGGATCGCCATGTTGAAGGCAGCCATGAATGGAATCATGGCGCGCGGTAAGGCATCCGCAGGCGACAAGACGATGCTGGACGCCCTCGCGCCAGCCGTGCAGGCGCTTGAGGATGCTGCTGCTCAGGTTCACTCGACCGCTGGTGCACTTGCGCTGTCTGCGTGTGCTGCGAAAGCCGGCATGTCGGCGACGGAACCGCTTGTGGCGCGTAAGGGGCGCGCCAGCTACCTGGGTGAACGCAGCGCAGGCCATCTGGACCCGGGTGCAGCTTCCATGTACCTGCTGCTGAAGGCGGCCGCAGAGACGCTGGCGTCTCGTTGATATGGTCAATCTTGTGCTTGTCTCGCACAGTCGCGCCCTTGCCGAAGCGACCAGGGCGCTGGCCAGACAGGTCGCTGCGCCACAGGTCCATATCACGGTGGCTGCGGGTATTGGCGGCCAGCGCCAGGAGTTGGGCACCGACGCAACCGATATTGCGGACGCCATCCAGTCCGCGGATAGCCCGGATGGCGTGCTGGTTCTAATGGACCTGGGCAGCGCTATCCTCAGCGCAGAACTGGCGCTGGACATGTTGCCTGATGACAAGCGTGCGCGCGTGCGGTTGTGCCCGGCGCCGCTCGTCGAAGGGGCCATTGCGGCCGCCATACAAGCCGGCCTGGGCGCTGATCTCGATACCGTCTATCGCGAGGCCGCACAGGCATTGCACCCCAAACTGGAACATCTGGGTAGCGCGGATGCGCCGGTGCAGCCTGCATCCACAAACGCGCCGGCAACGCAGACAGACACAGTCAGCGCAACAGTAGAACTGATCAATCCACATGGATTACACGCGCGACCTGCTGCGCGTTTCATCCAGACTGCCGCCGGATACGATGCCGTAGTGACGGTCAAGAAGGCGGGCAGCGACGCCGCGCCGGTATCCGCCAAAAGCCTGAATAAGCTGGCAACCATCGGCGCCGGCCAGGGAGACGCCATCACGATAAGCGCCAGCGGTCCTCAGGCGGCACCGGCTCTGCAGGCGCTGGTCAAACTGACCCAAAGTGGTTTCGGCGAGGTTGCGCCGCCAGTGAATGTGTACTCGCCCGGTGCGATACCGTCCGCTGTGCCGCCAGATTCCGCCCAGGTGCGTGCGATTCCGGTATCTCCCGGTTACGCAATCGGCCCGTTGCGACGTCTGCACGTATCAGCCGTCTATACGCCGCAGGAGAACAGGCCGGTTCAGGCTCCATTGGACGAATGGGCGCGCCTTAACCAGGCCATTAAAGCCTGTGCGGAGCGTATCGACCGGCACACGCTGCAGTTAAGCCGCGGCGGAGATGGCAAACCCGCCGGGATTTTTACGGCGCATCGCTTGATACTCGACGATGAGTCGCTGATTGGGCGTGCGCATGAGCTGATCAGTGAGGCGCATCAAAGCGCCGAGGTCGCCTGGCAGACTGCTATTGCTGAGATTGCCCAAGCGTATCATGCGCTTCCGGATGCCTATCTGCGCGAGCGCGCCACAGACGTAATGGATGTTGGCGCTCAGGTGCTCGCCGTCCTCTGCGGCAGCGAGAGCAGTATCGAGTTCCGTTTCGACGAACCAGTTATCCTGCTGGCGGATGACTTCACCCCGGCACAGATTGCGCAACTGGACCCGCATGAAGTACTGGCCGTGGTCAGCGTGGCCGGAAGCGCCAGCTCACATGCATCGATACTGGCACGTTCACTGGGCATACCGGCAGTTGTTGACGCAGGGCTGAGCCTGGATGATGTTGCCGATGGGACACTGATCGGCCTGGATGCCGGCAGCGGCGCATTATGGATCAATCCGTCCGACGAATTAGTCAGTGGGCTGACGAGGAAACGCGCAGCCTGGATAGCAAACGCACAGCAACTGCAACGTGAGAGCCAGTCGTTGACCGTAACGCGCGACGGCCATCGCGTGGAAGTTGCCGCCAACCTGAGCGGCCTGGCCGATGCGCGCCTGGCATTGCAGAACGGCGCAGAAGCTGTGGGGGTATTGCGCACGGAGTTTCTCTATCTCACCCGCGCCGAAGCGCCCGCAGAGGATGAACAGGTCGAGACGTTGCGCCAGATTGCCGAAGTGTTGCAGCAACGTCCGGTGATCGTGCGCACGCTGGATGTCGGCGGCGATAAGGTCATTCCTTATCTGAATCTTCCCGTAGAGGCGAATCCCTATCTTGGCGTGCGCGCCATCCGTTTATCTCTCAGTCAACCTGCTCTGTTCACCACACAAGTACGCGCCATCCTGCGCGCTGGTGTGGGTCACAATCTGCGCCTGCTGTTGCCAATGGTCAGCCTTGTTGAGGAACTGGCGCAGGCGCGCGACCTGATCGAGCAGGCTCATCAGACGCTGCTGAGCGATGGAATCGCGCACGCATGGCCCATGCCAGTCGGCATCATGGTGGAGACACCGTCAGCGGCGCTGATGGCGCCTGCGCTGGCTGCACAGGCGGATTTCTTCAGCATCGGTACGAACGACCTGACGCAATACACACTGGCCGCAGAGAGAGGGAACCCGCAGGTGTCGTATCTCAGCGATGCGCTGCATCCCGCGGTGCTGCGCCTGATTCAACAGGTAACGCTGGCCGCGCATCACAAGGGCAAATGGGCGGGGGTGTGCGGCGAGATTGCTGCCGACGAACTGGCCGCGCCGCTGCTGGTTGGCCTCGATGTCGACGAACTCAGCATGAACGTCGCATCGATCCCGGCCATAAAGGCAACCGCCAGGAGGCTGGATCACCGGCAGGCCTGTGAGCTGGCGCTGCGTGCGCTGTCAGCTCGCAGCGCCGCCGAAGTGCGTGAGATGGTACGGCGATGGTATCAGTCGCTCAATCAGTCAGGTGAACCACCGCCGCCGTGAAGTCGCCGTCCAGAGCAACGTGCAGCATCCCGTCTGCCAGAACAGCGCCATCGCCGTTCGCGTGCAGCATGTCCGTAATCTTCCAAGCCCCATCCGGCAGCGGGATATCCACAACTGCCGGCACATCGGCGCCGAATCCATGCACCACGGCGAGTGATCGCCGCTCAACCTCCCGATACAATAGCGATGTATGGATGCACAGACGTTCGACCGGCTGGCGGAAGAGGCGTGGGATGGATTCCCCGCTGAGTTTCGCGATCAGCTTCGCAACGTGGAGATCGTGATCGAGGAGTGGCCCGATGCCGCCACACTGCGCCTGGCGCACGCTCGCCACCCCGCCGAGTTGCTCGGTTTTTACCACGGCATCCCCCTGACCGAGCGAGGAACCGGATACCAGATGGTGACGCCGGACAAAATCAGCCTGTACCGTCAGCCGATCCTGCTGCACTGCCGCACGGAAGATGAATTGCGCGCGGAAATCGCCCATGTCCTGCGCCATGAAGTCGCCCACCATTTCGGCATCAGCGATGAGCGCCTGCGCGACATCGGCGCATACTGATGCGGCGGACGCACACCTGCGGGAACCTGTCCTCAGGTATGATTTGCCCTTGGAGGTCGCATGGTCACTCGCATTACTGAACTATCCGAACACATCGGCGAATCCGTCACCCTGCAGGGTTGGCTTTACGCACGCACAGACAAGGGCAAGCTGGTTTTTATGCAGGTTCGCGACGGCACCGGTATCGCACAGTGTGTCATATTCAAACGCGATGTCGACGAAGCGACATTCGAAACAGCATTGCGCCTGCCGCAGGAATCGTCGCTGACTGTCACAGGAATCGTGAGAGCCGATCAGCGCGCGCCCGGTGTCCCGGGCGGTTACGAACTGAGTGTTCAGTCGCTGCAGGTTATTCAGAAAGCGGAGGAATACCCGATCGGTCCCAAGGAACACGGCGTCGAGTTCCTGATGGACAACCGCCACCTGTGGATACGTTCGTCGCGGCAGTGGGCAATCCTGCACGTGCGCGCCACCGTCATGCGCGCCATCCGGGCCTGGCTGGACCGAAATGGCTACATCGAAGTCAGCACGCCCATCCTGACGCCTGCGGCAGCCGAAGGCACCACCAACCTGTTTGAGGTGGGTTACTTCGACGACAGAGCCTACCTGGCGCAGACCGGCCAGTTGTACAACGAAGCGGACATCTTCGCCTTCAGCCGCGTGTATTGCTTCGGACCCACTTTCCGCGCGGAAAAGAGCAAGACCCGCCGCCACCTGACTGAGTTCTGGATGGTTGAGCCTGAAGTGGCGTTCTGCACCCTGGAACAACTGCTGGAGGTCGAAGAACAGTTGGTAAGCTACATCGTCCAGACCGCCCTGAAGGAAAACGCCAGCGAGTTGAAACTGCTGGGGCGCGATCCGGCGAAACTGGCGAACATGGCGCCCCCCTTCCCCCGCATTACCTACGATGATGCCGTCGCTAAACTCAAGGAACTGCAGGCCGCCAGCAGCGATGCGGAACAGAAACAACTGCTGGACATCACCTGGGGCATGGACTTCGGTGCGCCGCACGAGTCGGCGCTCACACAACTCTACGACAAGCCTGTCTTCGTAACCGGCTTTCCGTCGGCTGTGAAAGCGTTCTATATGGAACCCTATCCGGGCCGCCCCGAAGTGTGCAAGAGCGCCGACCTGCTGGCGCCTGAAGGGTATGGGGAAATCATCGGCGGCAGTGAGCGTATCAGCGACCCCGATCTGCTGCTGAAGCGTATCCACGACCAGAACCTGCCAGAGGCCGCCTATAAGTGGTACATAGAACTGCGCCAGTATGGCAGTGTGCCGCACAGCGGCTTCGGTATGGGTGTTGAACGTACCGTAGCCTGGATTTGCGGGATTGAGCACGTCCGGGAAGCCAGCCCATTCCCGCGGTTGCTTAACCGGCTGTATCCCTGATCAAACAAGACGCCCGATCGCTGCAAAACGATCGGGCGTCTGACATTCACTCTTTTTATATCGATGCGCCGGTTATCGAGCTGCTCAGCGCCCCCGGCGAGACTCGAACTCACAACCTTAGCATTAGAAGTGCTCCGCTCTGTCCATTGAGCTACGGGGGCAGTATCGCACCGGAATTACGCCGCCATCCCCGCGGCGTCAGGCGTCGAATATCGGGCGGATTCCATTATACACGGAGCGCCCGCTCAACTGAGACAGCACCTCAGCGGGTTTTCGCTTCATCTGCACGGCCAGGTCATTGGCAGTGAGCGGCTGGTTGTTGTTGAGCAGAAATATGCGAAAGGCTGCCTCGAACACCGGTGTGCGCTGCGTCAGGAAATTCGGGTCTTTGGCATTCTGCGTGCGGATGATATGCAGAACCTGGTCGAAGCGTTGTACCTCGCCGGTCTGCTCGTCGACGTAGTCGTACATCTCCGTCTGCCCCGGCGCTCCAACCTGTTCCTGCTGTTCAGACGTCAGGCACTTGTAGATGAGGACGCGCACATCCTGACCGTTCTCCTCGAACCAGGAATAGTCGATGTGGAATTTTGTATTTTCTGTCGGTCGGAAGAACTTCATTTAGACTCACTCGGAACTCAGTTTGGCCGCCCAGTGCACGCGGATATGAACATGATTCTATATTGCGCCTGATGTCGGCCATCGCGGCGACAGTACCGTCTTGCTGAACGGCGTGCTGATTTTACAGTATCTCAACCGCGCCGGCGACGCCTGCCCGGCATCAGGAAATTCGCCGCCACGAGTACGACACTGAGCACCGCACCCGCAATGGCGCCGGCGATGATAGCGCCGCGCGTATCGAGCTGGGGCGAGACATTGCCCTCAACATTTCGGGCGATCAAAATGGCCACAGTCGAATCACGCAACGCCACACTGTTCGCGACGACTGCACCCAGCGCGGACGATTTGACCTCACTCACCTGATCGGCC
>JAKALH010000370.1 GCA_021813225.1 Chloroflexota bacterium | reverse complement strand
TGGTACAGGCCGCAATCGAGCAGAACGTCGCGGTCTTCGATGCCGATGAGATGCTGCGACCCGGTGACCGTCCGGGCTGCGCCCCAGAACGTGAGTTCCATAGTCGTTGGATTGTAATACCCCTGTGGTGGGTATAATGGTTCATTACCGCATTGCATGTGGTTCGCTGCGGTGTGGAGGTTAGCAAGGGAATGGTAGAAGTAAAAATTGAAAGTATCCGGGTCAGTCTGATGTCGCAATACCGCGTCGTCATACTGAAGGATGCTGAGAGCAACCGCTATCTGCCGATCTGGATCGGACCGTATGAGGCGGACGCGATCACCATCCACTTGCAGGACGTTCAGGTTCCCCGCCCGCTGACGCACGACCTGGTCATCAAAGTCATCAACGAGCTTGGCGCGAAAGTGGAGCGCGTGGTCGTCACCGACCTCAAGAACGACACGTTTTATGCCCATGTCGTGATGACCGTCAACGGCAAGGAAGTCAACATCGATGCGCGACCCAGCGATGCCGTAGCCGTAGCCGTGCGGGCCGACTGTTCCATTTATGTCGAAGATGAAGTGATGGAGCGCGCCGGCGTGACCCCCGAAGAAGAATCCACCGTAGGCGACGAGGACCTCGGGGCATTCAAGGATTTTATCGGCTCGCTGGATCTGGACGACCTCGAAAAGAATCAATAACCGCTGAGTTTCAACTCCGTGCAGGCGGCCGCCGCCGGCCGGTGCGTCGTTGCGCGTGGCGTCGCCGCGCTCTGTGCCTGAGACTGACGACCCATGGTGATGCCATGCCGCCGCGCCGATGTGCGCGGCGTTTTTGTTGCGTGGATGTTCAGGTCTGCGATGGAACAATGGAGATGATGTTGACCGTTCTGAATGTGATCGCCGTGCTCGTGCTGGCGGTCTACGCACTGCACCAGGGCATCCTGCTGTTCATCTATCTGCTGCTGCGCCGGCGCCCGCCGGCCCGCCCATCCGGCACGGTGCGCCCCTTGCCGCCGGTCACGGTGCAACTGCCGCTGTACAACGAGCGGTATGTGGCTGAACGCATCATCGCATCGGCCAGCGCGCTGGACTACCCGCGCGACCTGCTGCAGATTCAGGTGCTGGACGATTCGACCGACGACACCAGCCGCATCGCCGCGCATGCCGTGCAGAATATCGCCGAGCGCGGCATCGATATCACGTTCATTCACCGCGACCACCGCGACGGATACAAAGCGGGCGCGCTGGCCAACGGCCTGCGCACGGCCAGCGGCGAACTGGTCGCCATATTCGACGCCGACTTCATCCCGCCGCGCGACTTTCTCCAGCGCGTCGTCAACCAGGCCGCCGCCTTTGATGACCCGCGCGTCGGTTTTGTGCAGACGCGCTGGGGACACCTCAACCGCGACAGCAGCATTCTCACCGGCGCGCAGGCTGCGCTGCTGGACATGAGTTTCATCATCGACCAGTCTGTGCGCAGCCGCCTGGGCCTGAAGATGAACTTCAACGGCTCCGGCGGCGTGTGGCGACGCGAGGCCATCGAATCGGCGGGCGGCTGGCAGGCGGATACACTGACAGAAGACCTGGACCTGTCGTACCGTGCGCAGATCAACGGCTGGCGCGGCCGCTACCTGTCGGATGTAGTCTGTCCGGGCGAGCTGCCGGATAACGTGCTGGCCTTCAAAGTGCAGCAGGCGCGCTGGACGCGCGGCAGCGTGCAATGCGTGCGCAAGCTGTTCCCGCGCATCGCGCGCTCGGATATGCCGTGGTGGCACAAGCTGGCCGCCTGCGTGCATATCAGCGGCTATTTCTCCAACCTGGCGGTGCTGCTGCTGGCGCTGGTCACGCCGCTGATGCTGCTCGACCCCGGCAGCCTGAGCCATCGGCCGGCCTGGTACGGCGCGGTCAGCACCATCGCCACGCTGCCGGTTCTTTCGATGCTGGCGGCCCAGTGGGCGCAGGGGCGCACGCTGCAGTTCCTGCGCGTGATGCCGGCGGCGGTTATCCTCGGCGTGGGCATGTCGCTGTCGGACAGCCTGGCCGTCATCGCGGGACTGCTGCGCGCCACCTCGGGAAAGTTCATCCGCACACCGAAGTCGGCTGACCTGCCCGGCGCGCAGCCGGTCGCAGGCAAACCGGAGCCGCACACAAAACCCGTCTACCGGCTGCAGCCCGACTGGACAGCGCGCGCCGAAATGCTGCTGGGCATTTACGCGCTGGCCGTCTGTCTGCAGGCGGCTGTGCAGGGCGCGTGGTTGTCGGTGTTGCCGGCGCTGTTCTATGCGGTCAGCTTTCTGGGCGTCGCGCTGGGCCAGATCATGCCGGCGCTGCGCCTGCAACTGCGCGAGCGCGCGCAGCGGACGCGCATGAAATCGGGCCTGCCCTCGCTGAAGTGAACGCATAATAGACAGCATGACAACGCTGAACCCCGACCTGCTGGACGCCACCAGCCGCACCGCGCTGAACCGGGCCGCCGACCTGATGCGACAGTTCGGTAAAACCGTGCTCTCGCCGGAACTCGTGCTTCTGGCGCTGTTGCGCATCCCGGAGTCGACCGCATATCGCGCGGTGGCGCGGCTGAGTGGCTCGCGCGGGTTCAAACCGAAGGACCTTGACGCCGAGACCGAGACACAGGCGCGCCTGCGCACGGCGCGCAGCGCCGACCTGGTGTTCTACAACGATCAGAACGCCGCCGTCAGCCTGTCGGACGAGATGGTTGTGGCGCTGGACGAGGGGCGCAGCATTGCGCTGGCCAGCGGCGAGATTTACATCCAGACCGAGCATCTACTGGGCGCGCTGTCGCAGGCGGGCGTCAGCACGGCCGGGCTGCTGCAGCGCTACGGCATCACACCGACTGCGCTGGCGAGCCTGATCGTCGAGGGCGTGGTCAGCAAACGCAGCACGACGACCGACTGGGTGCAGCAGGCCCGCCAGGGCAAACTGGCGCCGCTGTACTATCGCGAAGGGCTGCTGCGCGACCTGAGCACGCTGCTGTCGCTGGCCGCGGACCGCCATGTCATCCTGACGGGCGCGTCCGGCAGCGGGCGGCGCAGCCTGGTGCAGTCGCTGGCGCTGCTGATCGCCGACGGCAAAGGCCCGGCCGGCATCAGCAGCGTCGTCGAGGTCAGCGAGGCCGCCTGGCTGGACAATCCAGTGCTGGCGATGCAGGTGGCGTTGAAACAGGCCCAGAACGGCATTCTGTTCCTGGCCGATATTCACCGCTTCCTGGGTGGCAGCACGCGCTCCGATGTGCCGCAGGCGGCGCGCGACCTGCAGAAGGCGTTCGTCGCGCCGGCGCTGGCCGACGGCGGTTCATTGAGCGCGCCGATCATCATCGGCACGACCACCGATGCCGACTATGCCGAGCGCATCAAACCGAATACGACGCTGGCGCCGCACTCGCACGTGCTCAACGTTCCGCCGGCCAGCGCCAGGGAATGCCTCGACATCATGGCCGTGCTCAAGCCGCGCTTCGAGCGCGACTACGGGCTGGCCGTAAGCGACGACGCCGTAAAAGCCGCTGTGAACCTGGCGGCGCGCTATGTGGGCGACCAACCGCTGCCTGGCGCGGCGGTGCGCGTACTGAATCGCGCCTGCGCGCTCGTCAAGTCCAGCGAGAGCGCCACCGCATTCAAGGCAGAGGTGCGCCACGACAACCGGCTGGACGCGGAAGACGTGACGCTGGCCGTCAGCCTGATGACCGGCATCCCGGTGACGCGCCTGGGCGCGGACGAACGCACCAGGTACGCGCAGATCACGCAGTCGCTGCAGCAGCGCGTCGTCGGGCAGGACGAAGCCATCCTGGCGGTCAGCCGCGCCGTCAAATCCGCCCGCGTGGGTCTAAAGGACCCCAAACG
>JAKALH010000369.1 GCA_021813225.1 Chloroflexota bacterium | reverse complement strand
AGGATTCCTCCTGTTGCGCCAGGTTCGCGTTCACCACGTCGATGACCAGCGCAGCCTGATTAGCCAGACCGGTCAGCAACTCGATGCGCCGGCGCGGAAACGTCTGTCCATTCTCCTGCCCGACCAGTAAAGCGCCGAACAGCTTATCCTGGGCAATCAACGGCAGCGCCAGCGTGGGGAATGCCAGCCGCCCGCTCTCTTTACCCATCGCGGGAGCGTTTTCACGCAGCATCGCGTCCAGCGCCGGCACATCGCCCGCCAGGAGCACGTCGCCGACCGACAGGTGCTCATTGCTGGATAACTGGCCATACAGGGCCGCAATCTCGAATGTCTCAAAGGCGGCGTCGTAGGTCAGCACCGCACAGCAGTCTACGCCGGCCAGCATGGGCGCCAGCCGCGCCACAGCGGCGAGGGCGTCGTCCAGTGTTTCCGCCTTCCCGGCGACCTCGGCCACCTGCAGCAGCGCGGTCGACATCCAGGTCTGCTCGCGCTCGGTTTCGTACAGGTGCGCATCTTCAATCGCGATGCTGACCTGTTGCGCCAGGATTTCCATATAGCGCATGTCACTGCTGGGGAATGCGGCCAACTGGTCGGATTGCAGATCCAGTGCGCCAATAACCCGCTCATTCAACCGGAGCGGAAGCACGATCTCGCTGCGCGTCTCGGGCAACACGCTGGCCGACAGGTAACGTTCATCGTGCAACGTGTCGTTGGAGATGATGATGGCCTGGTCGCGGATGCAGGCACCGATCAAACCCTGCCCCGGTTCAAACCTGCTCCCCAGCATCTGGGCGTTCGTTGCCGCGCGCATGACGATGCGCCCGCTTTCCTCATCTACAAGGCAGAGGCCGACGAAATAGTATCCGAATGTGCTGTGAATGGCTTCGGTCAGACGCGGCATCAGAGTCTCAGGGTCGAGAATCGCGGCGGTCTGCTTGGCCACTTCGTTCACCAGTTCCAGTTGCTGAGCGCGCGTGCGCTCCTGAGCCAGGGCGCGCGCATTCTGGATCGCCGCCGCAGACTGGTTGGCGATGATGCTGAGTATGCGCAGGTGCGACTCGGTATAGGCAGCCCGCGTGTCCGATTGAATCGCCAGCGCCCCCAAGACGCGATCGCCGCTGACCATCGGAACGAAGACCGCCGAGCGCGGCGGATGGCTGCTGATATAGCGTGGCTGAGCCGGCAGGTTCGGCAACTCGGCTTCGAAATCACGCACCAGCAATGACCTGCCGGTCTCGCGCATCCAGCCCACGATCCCGCGCCCTTCATCCAGGCTGTAGCGCGCTGCTGGCTGTATCACGCCCTGCGACAGACGGATGCAGATGACGTAGTCATTGCCGTCGAATAAACCAAGCTGAAAATTACTGACGTCGACCAGTTCGGCGACACATTCATAGACCAGATGGCACAGCGAGTTCTCGTCCAGCGCGGCAGACGCAATCCTTCTGACGGCGTTGCTGAGCGCTTCCAGCTCCGCCACACGCACTTCCAGCGCCCGCCGCGAGGCGCGGCGACGCCTCACCCACAGCAGGGCGATCGTGAATGCGCCAAGCAGCGCCGTCGCAACCAGCAGCGCCACAACTATGGTTGTCGTATCGAATTGCATGTTCTGGCCGGCAGGATAACACGGTCAACGACTTCTGTGCGAACTCACAGGCGCTCGAACAATGTGTCTACCTTGCGTATCAGGGCGAATCGGCATCGTCAATTAGAATTCTAGCAATGAAACGTGCGGGACGCGCTTCTATTATCGGAGTCGCCTTAGTGATATGCCTGATCACGGCAATCCTGTCGCCCACACTGATGCTGGCTGGCGCCGGCACAAGCGCGCCGTTGACCGCCGTCGCTATTACCGCGGAAGCCGGATACAACGGCTACATCAAAGCCGGCACCTGGATACCGGTGCGCGTCACGCTCACATCCAGTGAAGCGACAGACGGCGAGGTCGCGCTGTCGCCAACTCCCGACCGCTCGCAGCGGTTCGGCGTCGATGTGACACTGGCGCGCAATGCGAGTAAGAAACTGCTCCTGTATTCCCCGCCTGCGGCGAACCCCATCGAGGCGCTGTTCATCAGCAACGGGCAGGTCGTCGGCGCCAATACGCCGCCGATACACACCCTGGGCGAGGGTGACAGGCTGGTACTCGTCGTCAGCAATCCCGCCGATGGTTTGAATTTCCTGAATGACCTGCGCACACCATTCGGCGGCATGACGTACGTCGCACAGGTCCAGCCGGCGCAGATACCCGACCACAGCGCCGCCCTGGACAGCGCCGATGTGTTGATTCTAAATAACGTCGATACGCTTTCTTTCAGCGAGGCGCAACGCGAGGCCATCCGCGTGTGGGTGCTGGGCGGCGGGCACCTGATATTGTCGGGCGGGCCTGGCGCACGCCTGACAGCCGGCGGCTTTGAGGATTTCACACCCGCGCATGTAGGGGCCACATTGCAGAACGGTTCCGTGGCGCGATTGCGCGACCTGCTGGCGCCCAACTCCGTTGAGGCATCAGCGGACCTGTCAGGAACTGCATCAATCTCACCGACTCTGTTAAGGCCGCAGGACCTTATCGCGCCGCTCGTGACACTCGTGCCAGCCACAGGCGATGCACACAGTCTGGTCGGCTCAAATGAGGCACCGTTGATCATGCGGCGGCAGATCGGACGAGGCACCGTGGATCAACTGGCGTTTGACCCGGCGCTGTCGCCCATCCACGACTGGCCGGATGAGCGGCTGGTGTTTGCAGGTTTGCTGGGAGGCGACCTCAGTGCGACGAGCGTCATCGGCCCGCTGCAGACGCCGTCCGCGGCTATAAACGCGGCGCGTGCGCTCCCCGGCGCAGCACTGCCGTCGGTTCTGGTTATTGCCGCCTATCTCGCACTGTACGTGCTCGCGATTGGGCCGTTCAATTTCTATGTGCTGCGCAAGCTCCGTCGCCTGTCGTGGGCATGGGTCACGATACCCGCCACGGTTATCCTGTTCGCTGCAGCAGGTTATGCCACCGGGTTCCGGCTGCACGGCAACGAACCGCAGGTGCAACGACTGTCGATCATCAGCGGCGATGCGCAAGTTGCATCTGCCCGCGCGCTGGCAATCGTCGGTGTGTTTTCGCCGCGCCGCACGACCGTCGATGTCGACACCGGGCATCAACTGGCTGACGAAATCCAGCCGAATATCAACCTGCAGAATACTGCTTCCTTCCGGTTGAGCGATCCGAACCAGTTTCAAAAAGTTGTCGCCATCAATACGGATGTGCGCGCCTTTTACCTGCAGGGTGAGAGCAGCCTGCCGCGCATCGGCGCGGATTTGCAGTTCCTGCCGGGCGCGACGATCAGCGAGCCGGCGCGCATCAGCGGCGAAATCACCAATGAGTCCGGCTCTGTGCTCAATGACTGCGTGCTGATTGTCGGGAAAGACTATAACGCCATTGGCAACCTTGACCCCGGCGCGCACGCGAATGTACAGGTCAGGCTGGTACTGAACCGGCCGCAACTGGCGATGATGATTGCGCCCAGCAAGCTGGAAACGACAGGCTATGTCTCGTCGCTGGGCACCAGCGCGGGATACGGAACCGCGTCCAGTTCATTTCCGGCATCGGCGCGTTTCCCCTTCGACATGGGCGGCGCAACACTGGCGGAAATCATGCTGAACTGGCGCGACTTCGGGAAAAACTCGTTGACAGAGCTGGCCGAGCGCGGGCTGATCACTGCCATATACAGCGACCCGGCGACGAGTGCCGGCAGCGGCGCCAATCTGGCCTGCTGGGAAAGCAATGACCGGGTTGGCGCTGCCGTGGCAGGCGCCGACTATATCGACCACGGGCTGCGAATCTGGCATCTACCGGTGCGTACAT
>JAKALH010000368.1 GCA_021813225.1 Chloroflexota bacterium | reverse complement strand
ATTCCGTTCTATGTTTGCCCCGGCACCTCGTCCTGGAACAGCATTGGCGGGCGCACCGACAACGCCACAGGCAACCTGCTCAACGCCGCAGAGAATGGCATCAAGCATGGCGCCATCGGCTACCTGATCACCGATTGGGGCGACAACGGCCATCATCAGCCCTTACCGGTCAGTTATCTCGGTTACGCCTTCGGCGCAGCAGTTTCATGGTGCCTGGAAAGCAACCGCAAGATCGATATTGCGCAGGCCATCAGCGAGCACATCTTCATGGACGCCAGCGGGGCTACCGGCAGGACGGTTTATGAAATAGGCAATGTCTACCGCCTGTACGCCACGCGGTTGCATAACGCAACGCCCTATGCCCTTGGCACTTTACGATCACTCGATCAAATGCGCGTCAAGGCGACGCCCGCCGAGAATAAACTGGCGCTGAAAGAGATCGACCGCCTGGCGCGAGCAGTCGCCAGACTGCATATGCACCGCGATGACGGCGCTCTGATCCAGCGCGAGTTGTTGTTTGCCCTCAGCCTGATGCGCTATGGCGTGCAGCGCATCGCCGCCAGTATGGCGAAAGAGAAGGCGCAGGCCAACCTGGCGTTACAGTTGCGGGCCGACCTGAAGCTGCTTGTGGCCCTGCACAGGAAGATGTGGCTGGCCCGCAACCGGCCGGGCGGGCTGCCGGACAGTATCAAGAGCCTGCAATAGTGAATCCATGCTGAATACGACCGGCATACTGACGGTGCTGGATCGCGGTGTGACGATCAACTGGGATGACGGCCCTACCCTGCACCGCATCACGGCGCAGGTGCGGTATCACACGGCTGCGCACGCGACGGCGCAACTGATGCGGGTACTGGCGCTGCAGCGCGCCAGTGATGACCCGTTGATATTCAGCGCTGAGGACCGCATCAAGGCGGACTGGATATGGCGCGAGGAGTACGCGCCCGGCAGCGAGGATGTCGTATTCTGGACGGCCCGGATGGCGGTCACGAACCAGACAACAGAGGATATCGTCCTCGATGCGCTGGAGGTGCTGCGTATAGACAGTGCGTACTCCGGGCAGTTCAATGTAGGCGCACCCACCGGGCTGTGGCGTTGCGCTGTCGAAGGCAGCGCCAGTCTCTCCTGGGAATCGTGGCCGGGAACAACACCCAGCGCCGGCGGATTCACGCGACAGCGCCTGCTGCTGGTGCAGCCATCTGTCTCAAATCGCTCACGCCCGCCGGCGGTCCTGATCAGGTCGCTGACCAGCGACCCGGACAGCCAGAATGCGGCTGCAACTGAAATCAAACTCGAACTGTCCGGCGAGCGCTTTGAACGGTTGGTCGTACGGACGCGCACGGACGGCGTGCTGCTCCGCGCTGGCGCAACATTATTTTCAACACCCTTTCAGATCGCATCAGGCGACGACCCGGCGGAATTATTGCGTATCGCCGAGACCACGGGTACGCCATCATGAGCGGGCAGGATATCAGTAAGACCAGCAATGCCTCGCTTCGCCGCAAAGCGCGCACCTTGCATCACCGGCTCCTGAAACTGTACGGCGTGCCGCGCTGGACCAGGACCGACGGCGTGAGTGAACTGGTCAGCACAATCCTGTCGCAGAACACCAACGATGGTAATCGCGATCTGGCTTACACACGACTGCGCGCCCGCTTCCCGACATGGGAGCAGGTGCGCGATGCGCGCACCGAGGCCGTTATCGATGCCATTCGCCCGGCCGGGCTGGCCAACCAGAAAGGGCCGCGCATTCAGGCGGCGCTGAAACATATCACGGTCGAACGCGGTGAGTTGAATATCGACTTTCTGGGTGATCTGCCGGTTGAGGAAGGCCGCCAGTGGCTGACGAGTATCCATGGCGTCGGGCCGAAGACCGCCGCAATCGTCCTGTTGTTCTGCTACGACAAGCCCGCGTTTCCGGTCGATACGCACGTGCATCGCGTCAGCGGCAGGCTGGGGTTGATTGGTCCTAAGGTGACTGCCGAACAGGCTCATGCCATCCTGGAAAAGCTGTGCCCGGACCAGCAATACGGCGTTTTTCACCTGAACATCATCCGGCATGGCCGAGAGGTCTGTCACGCTCGCAACCCGGAATGCGAGCGTTGCCCATTGCAGGATATGTGCCTGTATTACCAGGGCCGTTAAGTCTTGCTGGCAGCCTGTACCGCCGTGTCAGTACAGCGGGCGCAGGGTCGTCAGGTACCCGTTGATGTCGTATGCATTCCAGCGCGGGTCGCCATTGCCGCCCAACTGGAAAATCGAAGCGCCTATGAATGGCGACGGGTAGGAGACGCCGTTCACGACCAGCGGGCGCTGCTGAATCTCGATAAAGCGCTGGCACCAGTGCTGGAACTGCGCCTGTGTGGCGCTGTGGCCGGGGAAGCCCCCCAATCCGCCTTCGTCGACGCCCGTCTCCGAGCAATAGATGCCCCTCACGGTCGGGTCGAAGCCGCACTTGGTGAACAGAAACTCCCAGCGCCGCTCGTACCAGATCAGCCCGCTTTCGTCGTCGATGTGCGCCATATTCGGGCTGTACAGGTGCATGTCCATCTTCAGTACGCCGGTGTTGTAGTACGGCGCATACATCGAACGGATGATGTCGTTGGTCTGCTGGTTGGTAAAGTCCGGGCAGCCCATACTGAAGGAGCCGGCCGCGTAGGTTGCGCCGCTGACCTGTTTGATTTTCAGTGCCATGGCAACGTCGAAAGCGGCGCGTTGCCGGAGCGGATCGCCGTCCTGGCCCAGTGCGTCGGCTTCGTTCAGCCCGGTGTACACCAGTCCGGGATTGGCGCCGCCGCCCATCTCCGCCAGCGCAGCATCGACAGTCGGCACTGCATTGCCCCAGTAATGCCGTACCATCACGGTGGCATCCGGGTGCGCATTCTTGATCTGCTCGGCCACATTGAAGTCCATACACATGACGTACTTGCAACCCGCATCGGCTTCGGCGATGCCGCGCGAGTTGGTCATGCTGTGCACGCCCAGGCGCATCACCGTCGGTGGCGGGGGTGGCTGGGCGCCAAAATCCAGCATGGGCGCATACATGTACGCCGTGGCCGGGTTGTCGGAACCTTCGACAAAAACGGCAGCGCCCCCGACCTGGATCGGCACTGTGGCCCAGTTGCTGGCGACGGAGAGCACATCCACTGTCATGCCGCCCTGCACGATGCCAACGATGGGAGCCGTCAGGCTTGGTGACGCCCTGACGCGCAGGTAACCATAGTCGTTTCGAACGGTTGCTTTCACATGGACTCCTGATTACATCCCGGCGCCGGGATGGGATACGCCGTATCACGACATTTTAGCCCAGGGCGGTATTTCTGCTGCCCGACACCAACTCATTGTGCAGTGCTGAATTCAGCACATCCGGCAGCAATGAGAGAAGATCGCCCGCCAGCATGCCAGCTGTGCCGTGCTGCTTTCGCCAGAGTTCCCCCGCCAGTGCGTGCAGGCTGGCGCCGCAATAGGCAGCCGCGAATGGCTCAAGTCCCTGCGCCAGCATGCCGCCGATGGCGCCGGCCAGGACATCGCCGGTTCCGGCCACCGCCAACGCAGGATTCGCATGCGGCAGCACGACGGCACCCTGTTCAGGGTGCGCGATGACCGTATTGGCGCCTTTCAACACCACCGTGTGTCCCCACTGATGTGAGTCATGCAAGGCATGGCCGATACGGTCAGATTGAATATCATTAATCGAGGCGCCGGTCAGGCGAGCCATTTCGCCGTGATGGGGCGTGAGGATGGAATCGTCGGGCAACAGCCTGTGCCAGTCGGGCAGCATCGCCAGATGGTTCAACGCATCCGCATCGACAACAAGCCGTATGTGCTCCGTGTTTCTACCCAGCGCCGCGA
>JAKALH010000367.1 GCA_021813225.1 Chloroflexota bacterium | reverse complement strand
GAACGCCGATAATAATCGTCGTCCAGCGCACCCCCATGCGCTCGCGAATCAGGCCAGCGAGGCCCTTGCCCGTTACAACCCCCAACCGGGCGCTCATTTCCTGAACCACGATCAAAGCGATTGTTACCAGCGCGAGCATCCACAGCAGGCTGTAACCGTAACGTGCGCCGGCAACAGAGTAGGTGGTGATTCCGCCGGCATCGTTATCAACGTTAGCGGTGATGATGCCTGGGCCGACAACGGCCAGCAGGATGAGAAGGCGCATGCGTAATGGCTTCAACCTGTTCCAGAGATTCATATCGCCAGTATTCGGGAGAGTGAGTTCTGATATTCGGATGCCGAATCAACGATAAAGCCTTGGTATGCGCTTCTTCCACGCCGTCGGGATGATTTTATCCAGTGCGTCATCAGCCGTGACGATCCCGTGCAGGCAGTGGTTTTCGTCGACGACCGGAACGGCCAGAAGATTGTACTTGGCGACAATCTGGGCGACGGTATCCTGGCTGGCGGTCAGGTTCACGGAGACGACGCGATGATGCATGAAGTCTTTTATCGGTGTCTGCGGTTTCGTCAGCACCAGATTCTGCAGCGAGAAAACACCCAGCAGATGCTCTTCCTTATCGGTCACATAGACGTAGAATATCGTCTCTGCCTCATGCGCGGTTTCACGCAGAACGTTCATGGCCTGTTCGGCCGTGATATCCGGCGGCACAGCGATGTATTCCGTCGTCATCAGACCGCCGGCGCTGTCGACGGGATAGGTTAACAGCTCGCGAACGTCCTGCGCCTCCTCGTCTTCCATGAGGTTCAACAGGTCTTCACTGCGTTCTTCGGGGAGTTCCGCCAGCAGGTCCGCGGCTGCGTCGGGCGCCATTTCCTCGAGCACATCCGCTACTTTTTCGTCCGCCATACCCTCGACCAGGCTGGCCTGGAAATCAGGTTCGACTTCCTCCAGCGCGTCAGCCACGGTTTTAATGTCGAGCGTATCAAGCAACTTGCTGCTCTCGGTGCGCGTCATGTCGCTGATGATCTCTGCGAGGTCAGCCGGGTGCAGTTCGGAAATCTTGTCGCTGGCTACCTTCAGCCGCATGGGCTGGTCGCCGGGCAGCAGTTCGGTGTCGCTCCAGGCGATTGCGCCTGAGCGCAGCGTGCGCCCCATACGCTGTGCCACGCCTTGAACGGTCTTGGCGAGTCCGAGCCGTCTGAGCAAGCCGATACTGCCGATATCCAGGTTGGCGACGTAGAACAGGTTATTGACGCGGGCCAGTTCCAGGTCGTTGACGCGCACAACGCGCATCCCGTTCGTGTCAATGATTTGCTTGTCCAACACATCGCGGGACAATCGCAGGTCCCCTTCAGAGGTCTGATAAGGGACGATATCTTTCAACGGCTTGTTCAGCGCGATTGCGGGCGCAACGAGGACGGCCACATCGCTGAACGGGATCATAAGTTCCTGCCGGCCCTGCCGGACGACAATCGCCACAATCTGAGGGTGTGCGGCATCGGCACGGATTGAGCCAATTAGATCGGAAAGTGGGCCAATGGTGTTACCGTCAATATCGGATACGGATCGCCCAAGCAGTTCACTGATATACGCCAAAGGATACCTCCGTATAGACGGATTCAACCGTGAGAGGGTTTAACAGCCAATTTCCATGTCACAATCAGGAGAAAAACGCGGCGCCCAGTATGCCGGGACCGCCATGGACAACGATTGCCGGTGGAACATCGAGTATCGGGATATCGGCGATATTCAGCAGCGCACCCAGCTCATCGGCCAGCGCCCTGGCCTGCTCAGGAACGGCGGCATGCATCACAGATAAATACCCGCTCCCGCTACGCGTGATTTTCTGCATGACCAGTTCTTTCAACCGTGCGACCGCTCTCTTCTGCGTACGCTCGCGTTCAATCAACTCCACCTTGCCGTCATGCAGCGCCAGAATCGGTTTGATCTGCATCACACTGCCGATGACGCCGGCTGCCCCGCCTATGCGGCCGCCTTTGACCAGATATTCGAGCGTCGCCACAAGAAAATAGACATGGCAGCGCGAGATCATATCGCGCAATCGTTTTTCCAGTGAATCGGCATCCATGCCTGAGGATGCCCACTCGGCCGCCAGTGTCACCAGTGTGGATAGTGGGCTTCCGATCACGCGCGTATCAATGACGCGGATATCAGCGTCCGGAAACTCGGCCTTTGCGGCGAGCGCCGATCGCACCGTGCCGCTCGCTTCCGACGTCGGATGGATGCACAGAATGGTCTCGCCGGTGGGTACCAGTCGCCTGAACTGCTCAATGAACAACTCCGGCGGCGGTGCGGCGGTTTTCGGCAGTTCACGAGAGGTCTTAAGGCGCTGCATGAATCCCGCATTATCGATATCGACGCCTTCCATGAAGGAATCGTTACCGAAGTGGATAATCTGCGGTATCACCGGAATGCCGAATTGTTGAGCCGTGGCTGCCGGCAGGCCAGAGGTTGTGTCTGTGATGATTTTGACCATGGCTCTCATTGTAGGGCAGGACGGCCTGCCCGCGTCTCAGCGCATTTCCTGACCGCCCGTCACATTGATCGCCTGCCCCGTCATATAACTGGACTGGTCAGATGCCAGGAATACGACGACATTGCCGACGTCCTCGTAAGTGCAACCGCGCTTCATGGGCACCTGATTGACGTACAACTGGCGGACTTCCTCCTCAGTGATCCCGCGGTTGCGCGCATATTGCTTGAAAAGGGAATTCGGTCCCTGATTCCACAACGGTGAATCCAGCAGGTTGCCCGGACAGACACAGTTGACTCTCACGCCATCTTCCGCCAGGTCCAGTGCAATGCTTTGCGCCAGGCCAATGCCGCCGAACTTGGATGCGGCATACGCAGAATTTTTATAGCTGCCCTTTTTCCCAGACTTCGAGTTGATCTCGATAATCGCACCTTTTTTCTGCGCGCGCATGACTGTTGCAGCGTGTTTCGCTGTCAGGAAAAACCCGAACAGGTTGACATTCATGACGGCGCGCCACTTTTCCGCGGGGAAATCCGCGATATCGCCGGATACGAGGATGCCCGCATTGGCGACCAGAACATCCAGGCGGCCGAACTCGTCTACAGTGCGTTTGACCATCGCCTCGACCTGCGGCTCGTCGGTGACGTCTACCTTACAAGCGATCGCACGTCTCCCCGTTTGAGCGGCAACAAGTTCTGCGGTCTCCTGAGCGGTCTTCTCATTCAAATCGGCGACGACAACATGACAACCTTCATTGGCCAGACGCAGGCATATCGACTGCCCGAGGCCCTGGCCGCCGCCTGTCACAATGGCGATACGATCCTGTAGTGTCTTGTCCATAATGTGTGAAATATCGGGAGTGCGCGTGAAGAGACGGAGCGGGTTATAACGTCCTGCTCCGTCTCTGTCTGAATCTACGGGAGCATGATGCGAAGGAATTCCTCTTCGGCTTCCATGCACCATTCGCGGCCATTCTTCAGCTTGGCATAAACGGTCGGCAGCTTATCCTTCAGTTCCGGCAGTGCGGTCACAGGCATGTATTTGATGTTCGGGAAGATGACGACCTTTCCGGGGTAGGTGGCATCCTTCAATGCCTGCAGTCCATCCTTTGCGGCCTCAAGCGAACCGACTGCTGCGACTGACCGATTCGGCCTGAGGATACCGGCTTCGGTATCACTCAACATCAGCTTCATATCGTCCACTGACGACGCCGAGTGGCCGATGACGCGCACATCTCTGTCGAGAATATCGTTGAGGTTGAGCATCGCCATGGTGCCGCGATTCACGCCGGCGAAGATGTTCATAACGCCTTTGCTCGCGAGATAGGTTGACGAATCGGTGATGACGGCCGGTACC
>JAKALH010000013.1 GCA_021813225.1 Chloroflexota bacterium | reverse complement strand
TGCTGTACGACGCGCTGGACATGCGCTTCCGCGAGCTGAAACTGCGCAAAGACCCGACCTGCCCCATCTGCGGCGAACACCCCACCATCGATCACCTGATCGACTACGAGGCGTTCTGCGGCACGATCGTGCGCGGCAGCGAGGCGACCGATACCACTGCCATCGCCAGCGATGAGATTACGGTCGCCGACCTGCACGCGCGCATGCAGGCCGGCCTGACCGGCGCCACGCTGCTGGACGTGCGCGAGCCGCACGAATGGGAAATCGTGCACCTGCCCGGCGCTACCCTGATCCCGCGCATACAGTTGCCCGACCACCTGAACGAACTCAGCCAGACCGACGAGTTGCTGGTGTATTGCCGCAGCGGCGTGCGCAGCGCGCAGGCCGTGGCGTTCCTGAAGTCGATGGGGTTCAAGAAAGTCAAAAACATCCGCGGAGGCATGCTGGCGTGGGCGCGCGAAGTCGACCCCTCATCGCCGATATATTAGACGGCGGCGCTGTGCCGTGCGGCGGACTATCGGGACCGGAGTGAGAGGCAGGGCCGCCCGGCGCGATTGGCGCGACACCGGAGTTCGGCTACACTCTATGGTGTGCAGGTAAATCAGACAGGAGAGACACCATGATCGACTTCGGGCGCGCCGTCCAGCACCCTTTCGAAGACAGAGACTGGCTGGTCAAAATCCTGATCGGCGCGGGCGTCAGCCTGATCCCGATCCTGAACTTCGCTGTCACCGGCTATTCGCTGGAAGTTCTGCGCAATTCTTCGCACAACCGCGACGTGCCCCTGCCTCAGTGGGACGACCTGGGCCGGCACTTCGTCGACGGCTTGAAGCTGTTCGTCGTCATGCTGGTTTACGCTATTCCGTTGTTTGTGGTCATCTTCGGAATCTCATTCGCCGGCGTCGGATTCGGGATTGTGTCCGACCGCCTGTCGAGGTCGGCGCAGGATGCGGCCGGAATCGTCTTCGGCATCCTGACGCTGACGTTCACCTGCCTGACGCTCCTGTACGGGCTGTTCTACGCTTTCATCGAGCCGGCTCTGTATATCCAGGTCGCCCGCACGGGACAGATCAGTTCCGGCTTCAATTTCAAAGAAATCAAGGGCATCATCGGGCGCAACAGCGGCGACTATGTGCTCGTGGTTCTGGTGCCGCTGATGATCGGATTTGCATTTTCGATCGTCTTCGGCGTGATCGGGCTGATACCATTTGTCGGGCTGTGCCTGGTGTTCCTGATGATTCCCGTCATGGTGTTTCTCGTCCCTTACATCCAGATCGTGTTTGGCCACCTGTACGGGCAACTGATCCGGTAACAGGGCGTCATGCTAAACTAGCGACGTGGCACAGGCACTGTATCGGAAATGGCGACCGCAGAGTTTCGACGATGTGGTCGGCCAGGACCACATCACGACAACGCTCAAGAACCAGATCGCGACGAACCGCGTCGGCCATGCCTACCTGTTTGTCGGCTCGCGCGGGTGCGGCAAGACGACTACCGCGCGCATCCTCGCGAAGGAAATCAACCTGGCCGGGCATGAGTCGGACGCCGCATTCAATGCGCGCATCGCCGAAGGCATCAGCGAAGGCCGTGCGCTGGACCTGATCGAAATCGACGCCGCTTCGCACACCGGCGTCGACGCCATGCGCGACGTCATCGACAAGGCCGTCTTTCAGCCCAGCGAATGGCGCTACAAGGTCTACATCATCGACGAAGTGCACATGCTGTCGCAATCGGCCTTCAATGCGCTGCTGAAAACGCTGGAAGAGCCGCCGCCGCATGTGGTATTCATCCTGGCCACCACCGATCCGCAGAAGATACCGGCCACCGTGCTGTCGCGCTGCCAGCGCTTCAATTTCAGGCGCGTGCCGGTCAAACTGATCGTGCAGCGCCTGCATACGCTGTGCAGCGGCGAAGGCATCGAGGCGGACGAGCATGCGTTGATGCTGATCGCGCGCTACGCCACCGGCTCATTGCGCGATGCCATCAGCCTGCTGGACCAGCTCGCGTCATCCAACTCGCTGCGCATCACCGCGGACGATGTGCGCGAGGCGCTGGGGGCGTCGGATTCGGCCACAGTGCGCGCGCTGATGGACGGGCTGGTCGCGCGCGACGCCGCGGCGGGTATGGATGCCATCCAGAGCGCCATTGACCAGGGCGCGGACGCCCGCCAGATTGCGCGGCAGATGGTTGACTACCTGCGCGCCATACTGCAGGTCAAGGTCAGCCAGAAAGACACGCAGGCACAGTCCGGGGAGCTGAGCGAGTCCGAAAAGCTCGATCTGGTCAACTACACGGATAAGATCAGTTCGGCGCAACTGCTGAACAGCATACGCGCCTTCAGCACCGCCGTCAACGATATGCGCGGCAGCCTGGATGGGCAACTGCTCCTCGAAATGGCTTATCTGGAGTGTGTCATTGCCGACGCACCCGGCACAAGCGCGCCGCAAAAGGCCGACGAGGCCGCTGCACTCAGAACGGCGTCTGGATCGGAAGCCAGGACGCAACCGGCGGAGGACAAGAGCCACAGGCCGGATGCCCGCAGCCCGCGAACGGAGACCGCCGGACCAATCCAGCGCGAAACACCGCCCGTCGATAGCGCCGCCGGCAGCGGCGCGACTATCGAGGCGCTGCGCAGCCGCTGGAAGCAATTGATTGCGGAGGTCAACACCGTCAATAAGCCGGCGGCGGCCCTGCTGCGCTCCTGCCACCCCTACTCCATCGAGAGCGACATCGTGCGCATCAAGGCGGACCACGACCTGTTCCGCGAAAGGCTGAACGACCCGAAGAACCGGGATGTCGTGACCGCGACTCTCAACCAGTTGTTGAACGGCAAATTCGTGGTGCAGGTCTTCACCGGCCAACCGGAGCAGGAGCCGGACCCCAACGACGACCCGTTATTGAAAGCAGCCCGAAAACTGGGCGGCCAACTCAGAGAATAAAAAGAGGAGAACTATGGCAAAAGGCAGAAGAAGCGACTTCGTCCCACGCGCGGCGCAGCCGCAGGGCGGGCAGGCCGGCATGATGGCTAAAATCGCGCAGATGCAGGAAGACATGCGCAAGACGCAGGAGGCGCTGGAGGCTGAACTGGTCAACGTGACTGCGGCAGGCGGCGCGATTACGATGGTCATTACCGGCCACCAGCGCGTGCAGAGCATCAAACTCGATCCTGCCCTGGTCGACCCGAACGACATCGCCATGCTGGAAGACACGCTGGTTGCCGCAGTCAACGAGGCGATCCTGGCCTCGCAGGAATACGCCGCAAAGCGCCTTGAGAGCGTGACCGGCGGCATCTCGATACCCGGCCTGACGTAGCGCGGTGGTGCAATGTCCCAGACGATCAAGACACTTCCCCCCTCGGTGACGCGGTTGATCGATGCGTTCTCGCAGTTGCCGGGTATCGGGCCAAAATCGGCGTCGCGCCTGGCCTATTACCTGCTGCGCGCACCGTCGGAGGAATCGCTGGCGCTGGCCGATGCGCTGCGCGACCTGCGCGCGCGCACACGTTACTGCTCCATCTGCCAGAATATCACCGAGAGCGACCCGTGCGAAGTGTGCGCCGATCCCACGCGCGACCAGGGGCTGCTGTGTGTGGTGGAAGAACCGCTTGACGTGACGGCCATCGAACGCTCGCGCAGCTTCACGGGGCTGTACCATGTCCTGCACGGCGTCATCTCGCCGATGAACGGCATCGGTCCGGACGACCTGAAAATACGCGAATTGCTGGCGCGGGCGGCGCGCGGCGCCGCCCGCGAAGGGCCGGCGGTGCGCGAGATTATCCTGGCGACCAATCCCACGCTGGAAGGCGAGAATACCGCCGCCTACATCCAGCGCAAACTGGCCGGCAGCCCGGTCAGGGTCACGCGCCTGGCGCGCGGTCTGCCGGTCGGCGGAGACCTCGAATACGCGGATGAGGTCACGCTCAGCCGCGCGTTGGAGGGCCGCCAGCAGATGTAATCAAATCTGCTTCTTTCCGCCGCGCGCCTCGTATCACTCTCGGAACGCGATTGCGTTATTCATAGACAGTTGTACGTCACAGGAGGGTACGAAATGTCGGAGATCATCTCAAACGCCGCCGGCCAGCGACTCGACCTGGCCAATCCGAGTGTCGCGCTGAGCGGCACGACAATGGGCGGGTCGCCCTATCAGATCCTGGGCACCGTCATGCAGTCGCTGTCGATCCGCATGCGGACGCAGCAGACCATCTACAGTGAAAGCGGTTCGCTGTCGTGGATGGCCGACGGGATCAACATGAACACCAACATGGGCGGCGGGCTGGGCGGGCTGTTCAAACGCGCCATCAGCGGAGAGTCGCTGTTTCTGGTCGATTACACCGCGGCACGCGAAGGCGCCCTGATTGCCTTCAGCAGCGAAGTGCCGGGCAAAATCATCCCGGTCAATCTGGCGCAGGGCCAGTCGCTCATCACCCAGAAAGACTCATTTCTCACCGCCGAGAAAAGCGTGAACATGACCATCTCGTTCCGGCGCAAACTCGGCACCGGGTTGTTCGGCGGCGAGGGCTTCGTCCTGCAGAAGTTCGACGGGCCGGGCACGCTCTTCGCCGCGCTGGACGGCGAGGTCGTCGAGTACACACTGACCGCAGGCGAGAGGTTGAAAGTGGACACCGGCCACATCGCCATGTTCGAGCCGACAGTCAGTTACGACATCGAGATAGTCAAAGGTTTCAAGAACATCCTGTTCGGCGGCGAAGGCCTGTTCTTCGCCACGCTGACCGGCCCCGGGCGCATCTGGCTGCAGACCATGCCGCTGTCCAAGCTGGCCGGCGCGATCATGGCCTACCTGCCGAAGACGAACAGCAGCAGTTGAGCGGACAGCTAGAGACGCGCCGCAGCGCGTCTCTATCACATTGTCATCATCCGGCGCAGCGTCGGGCCAGCCGCTCAGGCGGTCGGGGCCGCGCGCAGCGCCGGCGCCCGGCTGAGCCGCTTCAGCACACGCAGGTGGCTGACAATAGCCCCGCGCCAGGTGGGAATGCTGTTGTAGGTCAGCCCGAATTCCGCGCAGGTCTGCTGCACGATTTTTGACAGCGCCGGATAGTGCAGATGGCAGATATGCGGGAACAGATGGTGTTCCACCTGGAAGTTCAACCCGCCGGCATACCAGTTCAAGATGCGGTTGCCGGGTGCGAAGTTGACGGTCGTCTGCACCTGATGAACCGCCCATTCGTTATTGATGGTCAGCGGGTCGCCGGACGGCTCCGGGAACTCGGCGGCGTCCATCACATGCGCCAGTTGAAAGATCGTCGTCAACGCCAGGCCGATCGTGAACATCACGAGCAGGAACCCCAGCAGCACCTGCCACCAGGGGAAAACCAGCAGCGGAAAAACCAGCAGGATCGACAGAATCGTGATTTTCCCGCCCCAGAAAATGGCCCTTTCTTTGAGGTTCAACGGCGGGTAGCGGTGAAATTCGTCCGTCTTGCCGGTGAAGTAAATCTGAAAATCGCGGAACAGCAGCCACTGCATTCCCGCCAGCGAGTAGACAAACGGCACATAGAAATGCTGAAAACGATGAAAAGGTTTCCAGGCGTCGTGCGGACTGAAGCGCAGCAGGCCGTTCGTCTCCAGGTCTTCATCCAGCCCGGCGATATTGGTGTAGGTGTGATGCCAGATGTTGTGCTTCTGCCGCCAGAAGGCGCTTGAACTGCCCAGCAGTTCCATCGTCAAACCCATCAGCTTATTCACGATTGGAGAGCGCGAGTAGGCGCCGTGAATGGCATCGTGCATGATGTTGAAGCCGATCCCGGCCGTAGCCAGCCCGAACGAAACGCACAACACAACGTTAACGAGCGGGTGGAAGTGCCCCAGCATGATAAGCAGGTACGAAAGCAGCCACCAGCCCATCACGAAGGCTGTTTTGACATACATGGCGGGCAGGTCGCGCGCGGGCAGTTTCTTGTCTTTCAGGTATGTTTCCACGCGCTCATTCAGCGCTTTGCGGAAACCGAGTTGTCTGGTGAAGGGGATCGACTTGGCGGACTTCTGTTTGACTATCGAAATTACGGACATTCAGGGCATTCCATCCTCTACGAACTGATTTGAACTGCAAAGAAGCACATCGTATGGGGGCATATCCTACCACGGCGCGCAGGCTTTCGACCCACCCCCGGCAGGGCCGGATAACGCACGCTCAGTATGCGCCGCGCGCCGACAGCAGGAACGGCAGCGTCTTGAGGGCGATTGTCAGGTCGAGCGAGGGCGACCAGTTCTCGATGTAGTAGATATCGAGCAGGCAGGTTTCGTCAAAGGTCAGTTCGCTGCGCCCGCTGATCTGCGACAGTCCCGTGATGCCGGGGCGCACGCGCATGCGCGCACGGTGCCAGTCGTTATACTGCGCCACTTCCTCGGGCAGGTTCGGGCGCGGCCCGACGATGCTCATCTCGCCCCGCAGGACATTCCAGAACTGCAGCAACTCGTCGATGCTGGTGCGGCGGATGATCCTGCCGATGCGGGTGCGGCGCGGGTCGTTCTTCATCTTGAACAGCGGGCCGTCGGCTTCGTTGTGTTCCATCAGCAGCGCCTTCTCCGCTTCCGCGCCCATGCGCATGGAGCGCAGCTTATACAGCTTGAAGGTCTTGCCGTGTTTGCCCACGCGGATATGCGAGTAAATCGGCGAACCCGGCGATTCCAGCCGCACCAGCAGCGCGAACAGGCCGATGACCGGCGCGCTCACCAGCAGCGCCAGGCTGGCGCCCAGCAGATCGAACAGGCGCTTGAAGACATTGTCGTCCGGGCTGGTGCGGTCGGCGCGCATGCTCAACAGGGGAATGCCGCCGAAATCGTTCACGTCGATGTGCCCCATGTTGATCTGCAGGAGCGACGGCACCACGCGGGCGCGCACGCCCCGATGGGTGCACAACTCGACCACCTGGGTGATTTTCGGCTGCGCCGACCACGGCAGCGTGATCACCACCTCGTCGATGCGCTGGTTGCGCAGCAGGGCCGGCAGCGCGTCGAGTGCGCCCAGCGCCGGGAACCTGCCGATATTCGTCGTGCCGCGCGCCGGGTCGTCGTCCACGAATCCCACGCAACGGTAGCCCAGTTCAGGCCGCGCGACGAGCGTGCGCATGACGGCGCGGCCGAGTTCGCCGGCCCCGACGATCAGTACACTGGCGATGCCCTGGCCGCGCCTGCGGAGGATGCCTTCGATCACGCCGACCGCACCGCGCTCGACGCCCAGCAGCACGATGACGGCCAGCCCGGCCTCGACCATCATCAGGCGGGAATAAGTGGCCGGCGAAGTGATGAATATCAAAGCCAGAATGAAGATCATCACCTTGGCGGAACTGTTGATGATCAGGTACATCTGGTCCAGCCACGGGGCGGCGCGGCGCGGTTTGTACACGCCGTCGATGCGGAACATCACCAGATATGCCAGCGTGAAGACAATCTGGATCAGCCAGTAGTCTTCGAGACGCGCGTCAAAACCGGTCTCGCGAAACCACTGGAAGTAGTAGCGGATGAAGTAGCCCAGCACAAAACCGGCGTTGATGACCACAACGTCGATAAGCAGGAGCAACAGCCGTCCTTGGAACTTCGTCATGGCGGCAGCGGGACTCAGCGGCCTGGTTCAATCGGGCAGTCGTAAATGCGGTACCTCTTGTACAACTCAGGCTCAGCGTACTGAATGACGCGATTTATGTCGTCATTGGTTTCCAGAATCCAGGAACACTCGCCGCCAATCAGGCCTTTCTTCAACGCCACCTGCAGCGTCATGAAGATCATGACGGCATCGACGCCCGACATGCGGTATTCCGGCAGCACACCCAGGATAATCAGGCGCAGCGAGTTCACCATACTGCGCCGATACCACAGGTACTTGAGCAGCGTCCAGATTTCGGGCGTCTTCGGATTCGGGTAAGCCTTGCGCAAAGGGCGGTTCACATTGGGCAGGCTGATCGACACGCCAATCGGCTCGCCGTCTTTCTCGGCGATGAACACCATATCGGCATCGACAATCTGTTTCAGGTTGGCGCCAAGATGCTCGATCTCGCGATCGGTCATCGGCACGAAGCCCCAGTTGCGCAACCAGGCCTTGTTATAGATTTTCTTGATCTTCTCGACTTCCTCGTCGAATTTGCTCATATCCGCCGTGCGCACGGTGTACTTGCCGCGCTTCAATGCCATCTGCGCCACGCGCTCGAAACGCCCGCCGATGATGATGTCGCGCGAGTGTTCGGTCGAAGCCCACCAGGCATAGAGATCCATCGCCTTCTTGAAACCGTAGCGCTCCAGCAGGTCGGCGTAATAAGGCGGGTTGTAGGTCATCATCAACTGCGGCTCGGAGTTGAAGCCGTCGATGAGCAGGCCGAATTCCTCATTGGCGCTGAATGTGGCGGGGCCGCGCATCACATTCAGATTACGAGACTTCAGCCACGCGCAAGCCGTATCCAGCAGGGCCTTCGCCACATCGAAGTCGTTGATGGCTTCAAAACTGCCGAAGAAACCGGTTTTCTCGTTGTGATATTCGTTATGACGCTTGTTATGAATGGCAGCAATCGTGCCGACTACTTTGCCGCCGCGCTTCGCCAGGAAAAGGGCGACATCGGAATGTTCGAAGAAAGCGTTTTTGCGGGGATCGTAGAAGGCTTCGCGCTCGCTGATCAGCGGTGGAACCCAGTACGGGTCGCCTTTGTAGATTTCCCACTGGAAATCGATTAACTGCCGTCGCTCTGGTTTCGTTTTACATTCGATGATCTCAATAGACTTGTCAGCGGACATCGTGGTGTTCACCGCCTGATTCTGTATGCGCGTAATTGTAAATCACCTGCCCGAAAGTCCGCGGCTTGACAGCCCGCAGCGGCGTCACTATGCTTTCGTATGATCAAGGAGATGAACAGTGACAACGGTTGAACTCTTGCGCGGCGAAGCGGACGCACTGAAGGAGCGTATGATATCCGTGCGGCGCGACCTGCACGCGCACCCGGAACTGGCTTTCAAAGAGGTGCGCACTGCCGGCGTCGCCGCGCAACGGCTGGCCGAGCTGGGGTACGAGGTGCAGACCGGCGTCGGCAAAACCGGCGTGGTCGGCCTGCTGGACGGCGAAAAGAAGGCAACGCACAGCCAGGTTCTGCTGTTGCGCTTCGATATGGACGCACTGCCGATCCTTGAAGCCAACGACCTGCCCTATCGTTCAGCCAGCGACGGCGTGATGCACGCCTGCGGGCACGACGCGCATACGTCGGTCGGGCTGGCGGTGGCCGACCTGCTGGCCAGGCACCGCAGCGAGTGGCCCGGCACGGTCAAGATCATCTTCCAGCCGGCCGAGGAAATCGTGGAAGGGGCGCTGGCGATGATCAAAGACGGCGTTCTGAACGCGCCAAAAGTTGACCGCGCGCTATCGATGCACGTGGACAGCATGCTCCCGTGCGGCATGATCGGCATGACTGACGGCCCGGTACTTTCCGCGACGGATGACTTTTACATCACCGTGAGCGGGCGCGGTGCGCACGGTTCATCGCCGCACCAGGGCGCCGACCCGCTGGTTGGGTCCGCCCAGATCATCACCGCGCTGCAGACCATCGTGACGCGCAATGTCAACCCGCTCGATCCGGCTGTGGTCTCCGTGGGTTATATTAAAGGCGGCACCGCCACAAATGTGATCCCCGATGCCGTGGAGTTTGGCGGTACCATCCGCTCCTATAAAATGGAGGTCGCCGCGCTATTGCGCGAGCGCATCCGCGCGATTGCGGAAGGGGTGGCTGCGTCACTGGGCATGCGCGCAACGGTCGCTTTCGCGGAGCGCGTCACCCCGCCGACAGTCAACGATCCCGCGACGGCTGCACTGGTGCGCGACATCGCGCGCGATCTGGTGGGCGCAGATCATGTCTCCAGCACCCACCGGCTGATGTGGGCCGAGGATGCCGCCTATTATCTGAGGGAAGTGCCGGGCGCCTTCGTTTTCGTCGGCGCAGGCAATCCATCGCGCGGCATCGCAGAGCCGCACCACAGCCCGCGCTTCCAGATCGACGAGGACGCGCTGCCCATCGCCGCCGCGCTGCTGTCGGCCAGCGCCCTCGCGCTGTTGAATCGAAGCACGCCACTGCAACCGGCCGGCGCCTGAGACCGGCTATCCAAAATTCAAGGAAGGTATCACTATGGCCACATTGATCGACGGAACCGCCATCGCCGCCGCCATCCGCGATGAAGTGAGGGCGGAGGCGGCGCAACTGAAAAGCCGCTACGGCATCGTACCCGGACTGGCAACCATACTGGTCGGCGACGATCCGGCATCGGCCACGTACGTGCGCAACAAGCGCAAAGCCTGCGCCGAAGTCGGCATCCAGTCGTTCGGCTACGAGTTGCCGGCGACGACCGCGCAAGGCGAATTGCTGAATCTCATCGGTGAGCTGGGGCAGCGCGCCGACGTGCACGGCATCCTGGTGCAGGTGCCCCTGCCCGACCAGATCGACGAGAAGACCGCGCTGGATGCTGTGCCGCTGAGCAAAGATGTGGACGGGTTTAACCCGGCCAACCTGGGCGTTCTGGGCGTCAAGGGCCAGCGTCCCATGTTTGCACCGTGCACGCCGCAGGGGTGCATCGAACTGCTGGACCGCAGCGCCATCCAGATTGCCAGCAAGCGTGCCGTCGTGCTGGGACGCAGCACCATCGTGGGGCTGCCGGTCGCCCTGATGCTGCTATCTCGCGATGCGACGGTCACGCTGTGCCACAGCAAGACCGTCGATCTGCCGTCGATAACCCGCCAGGCGGATATCCTGGTGGCGGCCATCGGCAAAGCGCGTATGGTCACCGCGGATATGGTCAAACCGGGGGCAGTCATCATCGACGTTGGCACCAACCGCATCGCCGATCCCACGCGCAAGTCGGGATCGCGGCTGGTGGGCGATGTGGACTTCGAAGCCGTGAAGGAGATTGCCGGCGCCATCACGCCGGTGCCGGGCGGCGTCGGCCCGATGACAATTGCGATGCTGCTGCGGAACACGCTGCTGGCTGCCAGACGGCAGGCCGAAAAATAAGAGGCTCCTCGGGAGCAACCCGCTGCATGACCGTTGTCCGCTCGGATGTCAATCCGAAAGGCGCTTATTCATTCAACGAGTGATCAAAGAGCGGGTCGTTCCGCGCCCGCCGTGGGCATGGTGCTGGTCATGCGGGGAATTGTACTTCTCACATCGCACTGCTGAAGCGCGTCTGGCCGTAAGGCGTATAGCGCAACTCGCTCACCTTCGTACCAGTGATACTCGTCGTCAAACTGGCGCTGCCGAGATGGTCGCCGTGTACCCAATACACGCTGCTGCCCTGCCGCATCGCCACGCGCGCGCCACCGAACCGGTAGTATGTCGTGCTGACGCCGTTCGCCGCGTTAAGCGCCAGCGCCACCAGCGGGAAGTACAGCCTGTGCGTGAATGTGGCCGGCAGCGTCGTCGTCACCGTCTGCGTCGGCACCAGCCACGTCACCGTCACCTCGTCATCCGCACCCACATACGCCGTCGTCCCGCGCGCGTCGGTGCGCTTCACCAGCCCGCCGTCGGCGTCGTAGTAGTACTGCGTGTGCTGCGTGCCGCTCAGTACATCGATCAGCCGGTTGTCGGCGTCCCACGTCTGTGTGTAGGTGACGCCGTTCTCGACACGCCGCGTCATGTTGCCGTTGGCGTCGTACTGGAACGACGAGCCGTTCGATAGCGCGGTGACCGCATGCTTGTGCGCCGTGTCAGTGTAGCTGTACGTCACGCCCGCCTTGCCGGTCATGTTCCCGGTCGCGTCGTAGCCGTACGTCTCGGTGTAGTCCAGCGTCGTGGTCATGCCGTTACCGGCGGAAATGTTTTGTTCTCAAAGGCGCTTTAGTGGCATCGATTATCGAAACCATCTGGATACACTGGCTGCCACAATCCGATAACAAAGAGCGTTTTATATGTATGCTCCGCTGCATCGCTACGCGCCTCGTCAAAGCGCATTGAAGACCTCTCAATGGCGAAGTCAGATAATCCAAGCAAGATGTTACCTGTCCACTGATAAGTGGCACCACTTCTGTAAATTCGGCCTGATCGCTGGATACCAGCTGGTAGATCTGTTCCCAGTTCATGTATAGTGTCGGTTATAGAAAGGCTATTACTGCCTCTTAACTCGTCAATGTAGACAGTCGCGCAACCGCCGGTGTTGCTTGGAGACATGCCCTCGACCCGATCGATCAGTACCGTGCTGGCAATAGTCGGGACTGAAGCCATTTCACCGCGGAGCTGGTTCAGCCGCAGCCACGCCCAGAACGGCGTGAGCAGCCAGGCCGAGTTCGCCCATATCAAACACCCAGCCACAACGGTCAGTGCTGACACAAGCGCTATAACTGATGTAGGTAAATGCTTGGTTTTCATGGTTAGTTGTAGTACTTTCCATACGCTGCCAGATAGCGTATGAACTTTTGACCAGTGCCACCTGGCACAGTCCAGGTTTTGTACTTTTCAAGTCCCCCGTAACTGACTATTCCACTGCGATACGCGCCGTAGACGATGGCCATATCGTTCACCGTAAGGTCGCCGGTATGATCGGCCATGCGACCAGTTCGTTGATCGGCTAATTCTCTTAAGTAAGCCGCCGCATAATGTGTGTTACCGTCCGGCGTGTCCAGCGTTAGGATCGTCCCCTCCATAGATTGAGAATATAGACCCTGAGCCATGGGACTGTCGGGGTAATTTCTCTGGTAGTACGTATTCACCTGTTGCACCGTATCGATGTGGATATTCTGCATCCCGATGCCCGGCGAACCATGTAGCCGCTCCAACGTATCCATGAACGTCAGTTTTGATCCCCCAAACGCCCTTGTCAGGCGATCGCCCCCATACATGGCTTCACCGGCATTGACCCGATTCGAGTCGTCGATAAAGGCTGAATACCAGCCCTGGTCGTCAACCGCCTCCAAAGTGAGCGTCGTGGCGAGCAGCATCCGCGGAATCTGATACTGATCGGCGTAGTACAGGATCAGCTGGTCATAGCGGGGGTCCATCCGGCAGTTTCCGGCATAGCAGATGGCTGATGTTGGCGAAAGCGGCCCGTATGTCCTGTAGGGCGAGCCGCCTGCCCCTGTGGGGGTGCCAACGCCACAAATGTCATCCAGGCAGTGTCCTGACGGATCCACATGTCTCAGCGGGTTATTGAGCACATAGCTGTATCGATTCAAACTCTGCGGATCGCCAGCTTGCGGCACAATCGAATCTGCCGAGATAAACCGGCCAATCTGCGGGTCATAGGACCACCTCCCCCATCCGCCATGTAAAATGAACCGGCGAAACGGAACAGCCATAATCACAACCTTAAAAAATCGGAACCGAATTTCATGCTCACCTTTCAAGACCTCATCCTGAAACTGCAAACCTTCTGGGCCGCGCACGGCTGCCTGATCTGGCAACCCTACAATCAGGTCGTCGGCGCCGGAACGATGAACCCGGCCACCTACCTGCGCGTGCTGGGCCCGGAACCGTGGAATGTGGCGTATGTGGAACCGTCGGTGCGCCCCGACGACGGGCGCTTCGGCGAGAACCCCAACCGCATGTACACGCACACGCAGTTTCAGGTCATCCTCAAGCCCGCCCCCGCCGAGCCGCAGGCGCTGTACCTGGAAAGCCTGAAGGCCATCGGCATCGACCCGGCGCACCACGACATCCGCTTCGTCGAAGACAACTGGGAATCTCCGGCGCTGGGCGCGTGGGGCCTGGGCTGGGAGGTGTGGCTGGACGGGCTGGAAATCACGCAGTACACCTACTTCCAGCAGGCCGGCGGCTTCACCCTCAACCCCGTCTCGCTGGAACTGACCTACGGCCTGGAGCGCATCGCCATGTCGCACAGCATCCAGAACGTGCGCGCCGTGTGGGACCTGCGCTGGGATGGACAGCGTTCCTACGGCGACGTGAACCTGCAGCCGGAGATCGAGCGCTGCCAATACGCCTTCAACGAGGCCGACGTGGAAGCGCTGCACGAACTGTACGACGACTACGAGGCCGAGGCCAGACGCGCTCTGGAGCGCGGCCTGGTCGCCCCCGCGCACGATTACGTGCTGAACTGCTCGCACACCTTCAACCTGCTGGATGCGCGCGGCGCCATCGGCGTGACGGAGCGCGCGCGCTACTTCGCCCGCATGCGCGACCTGGCCCGGCAGGTGGCGGTGGAATACACCCGCCAGCGCGAGGCGCTGGGCTACCCGTGGCTGAAAACGGAGAATGGCGACGCGAAAGCGGAGACCAGGCCGCCAGCGCCGACCTCCAGGCCGTCGCCGCTGCTGGTGGAGATCGGCGTGGAAGAACTGCCCGCCGGCGACGTGACCGCCGCGCAGGAACAGTTCGGCAGGCACCTGACCGCCGCGCTGGACGAGGTGCGCCTGGACCACGGCGACATCCAACTGTTCGCCACGCCGCGCCGCATTGCCGCGCTGGTGGAGCAGGTCGCCCCGCAGCAGCGCCCGCTGGACGAGCTGGTGCGCGGGCCGGGCGCGAAGGTCGCCTTCGACGCGGCCGGCAACCCCACTCAGGCGGCCAGCGGGTTCGCCCGGCGCTTCAACCAGGAGCCGGCGGCGCTCATCGTCAAGGACGACGCGCAGGGCAGCTATGTCTATGCCCGCAGGCACGAGGATGGCCGCCCGGCTGCCGACGTGCTGGCGCGGATTCTGCCGGCGGTGATCGCGAAAGTGGGCTTCGAGAAGACCATGCGCTGGAACGACACCAACGCCGCTTTCTCCCGCCCGATCCGCTGGATTGCGGCATTGCTGGGGCGGCAGGTCGTCCCGTTCGAATACGCCGGCCTGCGCAGCGGGAACGCCAGCATCGGGCCGCGCGGCGCCGGCAGCAGGCCGTTCCGCATCAGCGCGGCGGGGCAGTACCCGATGCGCCTGAGCGAGCGCCATATCATCGGCAACATGGCCGCGCGCCGCGCCGAGGTGCTCCGCCAGGTGGAAGCCGTCGCCGCAACCGTCGGCGGGCGCGCGCCGGCGGATGCCAGCCTGCTGGACGAAGTGACCAACCTGGTCGAACAGCCCACCGCGCTGCTCGGCTCCTTCGACTCCGACTACCTGCAGATTCCGCAGCAGGTGCTGATCACGGTGATGCGCAAGCACCAGCGCTACTTCCCGGTCGTCGACGCGCAGAGCGGCAGGCTGCTGCCGCACTTCGTCGCCGTGCGCAACGGCAACGACCAGCATCTGGACGAAGTCCGCGCGGGCAACGAAGCGGTGCTGCTCGCGCGCTTCGCCGACGCGGCCTACTTCTTCCGCCACGACATCCGGAAACCGCTCGACGAATATCTGCCCCGCCTGGAGACGCTGACCTTCCAGGCCAGACTGGGCAGCATGTCGGACAAGGCGAAACGCATCGAACGGCTGAGCCGAACCATCGGCGAGGCGCTGGGCGCAGGGCCGGAAGAACTGGCCGTGGCCGAGCGCGCCGCGCAACTGTGCAAGGCCGACCTGGCCACCAGCATGGTGATCGACTTTACCTCGCTGCAGGGGGTGATGGGGCGCGAGTACTACCGGCTCAACCACGGCGGCGATGACCCGGCGCGCGTCGACGCCGTCGCCGCCGCCATCTACGAACACTACCTGCCGCGCTACGCCGGCGACGAGACGCCCAGAACGCCCGCGGGGCTGATCGTGGCGCTGGCCGACAAACTCGACAGCATCGCGGGGCTGTTCGCAGTCGGCCTGGCGCCCAAAGGCTCCGCCGATCCGTTCGCGCTGCGGCGCGCGGCTATCGGCGTCGTGCAGAGCCTGGTCGACAACCGGCGCGCGTTCTCCCTGCAGGCGGGTTTGCAGGCAGCGGCGGCGCTGCTGCCGGTGAAAACCGCGCCGGAAACGCTGGAAGCGGCTCTCAAGTTCATCGTCGAGCGCCAGCGCGCGCTGCTGCTGGAGGCCGGCCATCGTTTCGATGTGGTGGATGCGCTGCTCTCGGCGCAGGGCGACGACCCTTATAACGCCCAGCTTGGTGTGGCGCAGCTCTCACAGTGGATTCAGCGCGAGGCGTGGAGCGGCATACTGGCCGCCTATTCGCGCAGCGCGCGCATCACCCGCGACCTGCCGGAGCAACTGCCGCTGGATATCAGCGCGGACCCCGAACCCGCCACGCATACGCTGGGTCATGCGGTGGCAGCCCTGCCGCAGCCGCACGACATCGACGAGTTGATGGGCAACCTCAGCGCACTCGTCGCCCCCATCAACGCCTTCTTCGAGCAGGTGCTGGTGATGGCCGACGATGAAGGCATCCGGCGCGGCCGCCAGGCGCTCCTGCAGCGCGTGGTCGCCCAGGCGCGCGGCATCGCCGACCTGAGCCGGCTGGAAGGGTTCTGAGTTTCTGCCGGTTGAGCGGTTGACCGCGCTGTGGCCCGCTCAACCGGCATTGCAGTTGCGTCAGGTCGTCGACGCCCTGCGCCACACAGAGACACGGCGCAGAGCGTCGGCGCCCCTCCAACCTTAAAAAACGCCTTGCGCGGCCGGTTCCGTGAATTTGTCCAATCCGCGCCATCTGGCGTAGAATAAACAGGTTTGAATTTAGATGAAATGGCTAAGCCTCAAAAGAGCCTGCCAAAGGATATTTCAGGAGTGATTGCAGTATGGCAACCAAAACGACCACGAAGACTGCCGTGAAAGCCGGCACCAAAGGCGCAGCGAAGGCCACGCCGAAGCAATGGGTATACCTCTTTACCGACACCAAAGCTGTCGCCAAAGCAGCCCCCACCTGGAACGACGTGCGCGGCCTGCTCGGCGGCAAGGGCGCCGGGTTGTGGGATATGACCAGCGCCGGCCTGCCGGTGCCGCCCGGATTCACCCTCACCACCGAAGTATGCGATGAGTTCGTCAAAATCGGCAACAAGATTCCCCCGGCCGCCTGGGATCAGGCGCTGGCGGCGATGAAAGTGGTCGAGAAGAGCACCGGCAAGCAGTTCGGCGGCGGCAAAAAAGGTGTGCGGCCGCTGCTCGTGTCTGTCCGCTCCGGCGCGCGCGAATCCATGCCCGGCATGATGGAAACCGTGCTGAACGTCGGCCTGAACGATGCGACCGTCGAAGAGATGTCCGCCATCACCGGCAACACCCGCTTTGCCTACGACTCCTACCGCCGCCTGCTGATGATGTTCGGTTCCACCGTGCTCGATATCGACGACGAGAAGTTCGACGCGCCGATGGATCACCTGAAGGAGTCCAAGGGCTATAAGCACGACACCGAACTGACCACCGACGATCTCAAGGAACTGGTCGTTACCTTCAAACAGGTCATCAAGAAAGCGACCGGGCGCGATTTCCCCCAGGATGTATATGAGCAGTTGCGCGAGTGCGCCATGGCGGTATTCCGCAGCGCCACCGGCCACAAGGCGCGCACGTACGCCAGGCAGATGGGCTGGAAGTCCACGCTGCCCACCGCCGTCAACGTCGTGACTATGGTCTTCGGGAACATGGGCGAAGACAGCGGAACCGGCGTCGCTTTCACGCGCGACCCCTCGACCGGCAACAAAGTCATGCTGGGCGAGTACCTGCTGAACGCGCAGGGTGAAGACGTCGTCGCCGGCATCCGCACGCCCAAGCCCATCAGCGAGATGGAGCAGGAGATGCCGAAGACGTACAAGCAGTTCATGAGCATCACGGGCAAGCTCGAAAAGCACTACAAGAACATGCAGGACGTCGAGTTCACCATCGAGCAGGGCAAGCTGT
>JAKALH010000366.1 GCA_021813225.1 Chloroflexota bacterium | reverse complement strand
CCGGTTGAGGCCCGGAAGACTTCCAACTGGGTAAGAAAATCGACTCGCCTTCAGTCGCGCCCCTTAATGAGGATGGCATTTACCTGGATGGATTCGGCCCTCTGGTTGGCCGGTATGCTCACGATGTGGCGCCGCAGGTCATCGATATGCTCAAAGCCGACGGCAGTTTCTACCGCACCGACAAATACACGCACCGTTATGCGCACTGCTGGCGCGACGGCACGCCGCTGGTGTACCGGCTGGTGTCCGAATGGTATATCTCCATGGACCAGTTGCGCCACGACATGATGCGCGTATCCGAACAGATCAACTGGATTCCGTCCTTCGGCAAGGAGCGCGAGCTTGACTGGCTGAGGAACATGCACGATTGGATGATTTCAAAGAAGCGCTACTGGGGCCTGGCGCTGCCCATCTGGGAATATCCCGATGGCGCCTATGAAGTCATCGGCAGCAGGGAAGAACTGAAGGCGCGCGCGGTCGAAGGCTGGGACGAATTTGACGGGCATACGCCGCATCGCCCTCACATCGACAAGGTGAAAATCAGGCATCCGCAGACTGGCCTGATCGGCACGCGCATCCCCGACGTGGGCAATCCCTGGCTGGATGCCGGCATCGTGTCGTTTTCCACCATGCGCTACCGCAGCGATCCCGCATACTGGCGCAAGTGGTTCCCCGCCGACTTCATCACGGAGAGTTTTCCCGGGCAGTTCCGCAACTGGTTTTATGCACTCATTGCCATGAGCACCGTTCTGGATGGGCATGCGCCGACACAGACGGTGCTGGGGTTCGCCACCCTGATGGACTCGAAAGGAAAGCCGATGCACAAATCATCCGGCAACATGATCGAGTTCAACGAAGCCGCGGAGAAAGCCGGCGCCGATATGATGCGCTGGGTATATGCCCGCCAGCGCTATGACGATAACCTGCTTTTCGGATACGAGTATCTGTATGAAGTGCGTCGCATGTTCTTCATCCCGCTGTGGAATGTCTATTCATTCTTCATCAGTTACGCGAATATCGACAAGTGGTTGCCGCCTGCGGGCGGCCGGATGCCGGCAAATCTGGCGTTGACCGGGCTTGATAAATGGATTCTGGCGCGCCTGGCCGAAGTAACTGCGGCCACCGATCAGGCGCTCAAAACGTACGATGCGCGCTCCGCGGCACTGGCGCTGGAAAAGTTCGTGGATGATCTGTCGAACTGGTTCGTGCGGCGGTCGCGCCGTCGTTTCTGGCGCAACGAGGTCGATGGCGATAAGCAGGCCGCCTATGCCACCCTGTATGAAGTTCTGACTTCGCTGTGCCGGCTGCTGGCGCCGTTCGTGCCATTCATCAGCGAGGCGATGTGGCAGAACCTGGCAAATGGGCAATCCGTGACGACGGCCGGCGATACGGGAAGTGTCCATCACCAGAGCTATCCGCAGCCGCGCGAACTGACGGCGGATGAAGTCAACCTGCTGCGCGAGACCGAAATTGCCCGCCGCACCGTCAACCTGGGGCACAGCACACGGGCGCAATCGAAAGTCAAGCTGCGCCAGCCTCTGGCACGAGCGATGATTGTCGCCGACGAAGCAGCGCGTGAGTCGATCTGCGAGCATGCCGATGTCATCTCCGATGAGTTGAATGTCAAGGAGATCGAGTTCGTTGAGCGTGAGAGCGATCTGGTGACTTACAAGATCATGCCGGACAACCGCAAGCTGGGGCCGAAATTCGGGGCGAGCTTCCCGAAAGTCAGGGCGGCGCTGTCTGCGCTGGACGCATTCAGTGTTGCAGGAGCGGTGAAATCGGGACAGTCCATCTCGCTATCAGTAGAGGGGGAAGCCGTCATGTTGGCGCCGGACGACATCCTGGTGCAAGCCGTGCCCCGTGAAGGGCTGGTTGTCGCGGGAGATGCCGGCATTGTTGTCGCATTGGATACCCGTTTGTCCGAATCGCTGGAGTATGAAGGTCTGGCGCGCGAAGTTGTGCGGCACCTCAACGACTTACGTAAAGAAGCTGGCTTGGAATTAACAGACCGCATCATGACAGAATACGCAGCTAGTGCTAAACTAGAGGCAGCGGTCTTAGCGTTTTCTGATTATATTCGTGCCGAAACCTTATCAGTCGGGCTGAACAGGAGCGATAGCCCATCCGGCAAAGTAGCGTCAGATAGTTTTGACGGTGAATCGCTTACAATAGGCATCGTCAAGGCCTGAGTCAGTCGTTGCAAGTCTTTGACATATTTGCCCGGCGACTCCAAGTCGCGGGCTACCGAAGCAAAGCCTCCTGAAGGGGGCTGGATTCGCACTTCGTTGCGCGCAGTTTCAACCGCTGCGAAAGGTGCCATGAATTTCTGGCAGATAACTCAGGATGGCGGCAGCGCAGGTTTCGCGCATCCGGTGCAGTAGTTGCCAGAGGCGGTAAGTAAGCCATGCAAACCGATACGACAGTTCAGCACAACGGTCCGCAATCCGAGCCGAAAATTGATGTGCGGCTGGCAGATGCCGGGAGCGACTTTGTCGCGCTGGCCCAATCACTGACGCCGGAACAGGTGCGCGTGCTTGGGCAACTGGTTACGCCGCCTGACCGCGCGACAGGGCCGGTGCGGATCGGCTTTTTTGCGGCCAGGCAGATGGATCGCAGCGCGCTGCTGGAACATCTGGTGCGGCCTGCCGAGTCGCGCAAGGTGCGCACGCCGGAACACCGCAAGGTGGTCGGCCTGCGAATCGACACCGTAGCCGTGCCGGAAGGCATGCTGCCGTGGCACTACCTGATCTTCAGCATCGTCGAATTGCTGTCCGAGAGTGCCATGCCCAGCGAACGCAGCACGCTCAGCGAGCTGCGCAACGGGATCAGTCGCCTGGTGCGGGTATATCGGCGCGACCCGGCTGAGGCTTCGCAACAGGCTGTGGCGTTTGCCAAGCGCTTCCGCACGTTATTCCCCAAACTGGTTCTGAATACCATCTCGCTGGCCAACTCCGTTCTCCTGATCGTGCTGGACCGCGTGGATGAAGCGTCGCCGCAGGATGCGGCGCAATGGCTCGAATCGACGCAGTATTTCTGCAACGCGCCGGGGTGCGCGGTGCTGCTGTCTGTCAGTGAAGCGGCGCTGATCGCCAAGCTGAGCCTGAGTACGGGCGCCGTCAGCGGCAAGGAACTTCTGGCCGGCTGGTTGACGCGCCGCGTCGAAATCAGCAATCCCACGACGTTCATCGACCGCCCGGCCCTGCAGCAGACTCGCGATGGCGTGCGGACGAGTGCGCCGGCAGAGGTGCAGGCGGGTGCAGGCCCGACGCGCGCGACAGATGTGCCGACGGCAAGCGCCAACATCCTGCGCGATGCCCTGCAGCCGAATGTCAACGCGATCGTAACGGCCACGTCGCAGTGGCGCGCCGCGATGCAGGTTGTCACGCGCCGCCATGAACAGGGCCTAAGCGTCGATATCTCGACGAGCCTGGTTGCGAAATTCATCGCCCTGCGCGCCGTAGCACCCGAACTGTACGAAACCGTGCGATATAACGCCCAGGTCCTGATCAATCTGGAGCGCGCGGCACATGGCGACGCAACCAGCGACGCCTATCAGGAGTGGGCCATACAGAGCGGCAAGCATCCCCGGCTGGCGGGCATCTTCGCAGCAGAACCGGAATTCTCCAGCGTCGATGTGCGTGAGCTGGCTAATGGCCTGCGATTGATCGACCCTGCCGCCGAAGTGGAAGATGTGAAAAGCGGACCGGCCGATCGGCTGGCGCGTGCCCGGCAGGAACATGCATCGCGTGCCGCCGCACAGCCGCGCCGGTTGAATACCCCTGCTGCAGACGCCGGCTGGCTGGTCAACTCACCTTACATGACGATGGCCGGCGCCGCTGCCGCCGTGTTCATGCTCGACCGTG
>JAKALH010000012.1 GCA_021813225.1 Chloroflexota bacterium | reverse complement strand
TGTTCAATATTTTAGGCTGAATGTCACCGCAATCCATAAGTCTCATTATCATCATAACCAGATCAAGCACCGTGATTGCACGCTCAAGGCTGAAGTTGAATGCTTGCCCATGAAAGTCGGGTTTGTCAACCGCTTTCGCTAGTTGAGTGTAGGCGCGAACAACATCTCTTACGTAAATATAATCGCGCACATAACTGCCGTCGCTCCTTATAACTGGCCGACTGCCACGTAGCAATGATCGAATCGTATATGGCACTATACGGCTCCAGTTTAGATCAGCACCACCATAGATATTTCCACAGCGAGCAATTGCTACTGGTAAACCATAGGTATGACTGTATGACTGTGCAATCAAGTCAGTGCAACTTTTAGACACCTCATAGGGATTTTTACCCTGTAAAGGCATCTCCTCGTTATATGGCAGTTCCGCCTGTTCACCATACGCTTTATCACTTGATGCAATTACAATCCTTTGTATCATCATCCTGTGTACACGACATGCCTCAAGTAATTGGTAGGTACCGCGTATATTTGCCTCAAAGGTCTGTAAGGGGAAACGCTGCGCTACACCGACAATCGACTGTGCAGCAAGATGGAATATAGTGTCGACCTCATTTTCATTGATTGCGCGTTCTAAAGCCCAAAAATTTTCTATGTTGCCGTGAACTATTGAGCACAATTGATAATCACCAGAACGGTATAGCTCAGACTGCGGATCTGGATCACGCACTAATGCGACAACATTCGCACCGGCTGCAAGTAAATCTTTGATTAACCATGACCCCACAAAGCCTGTCGCTCCGGTTACGAATACACGCTTATCACGCCAGAACTCATTGTCGGTTGTCATTCACTCACCTTCCAAGAGGCGCGGTTGCTATGCCACAATTCCTCGAGAATCTGTCTGTCGCGGATAGTGTCCATGGGTTGCCAGAAACCATCATGCCGGTATGCCATCAACTGCGAATCTCGGGCGAGTGACTCCAAAGGGCCATGCTCCCACAGCACATCATCACCGTGGATGTAATCGAGGACGGCGCGATCCAGCACGAAGAAACCGCCATTGATCCAACCCTGTCCGGTCAATGGTTTCTCTACAAATTCGGTTACGATGTCGCCATCCAGAGCGAGGCTCCCAAAGCGGGCGGGCGGTCTTACAGCGGTGACAGTGGCGAGCTTTCTGTGCGACTGATGGAAAGCCAGTAATGCGCGTAGATCCACATTAGAGACGCCATCGCCATATGTCATCATGAAGGCGTTATCAGGCAGCCAATCCTTAAGCCTGCGCAGTCGACCGCCGGTCTGGGTCGTAATGCCCGTGTCGACCAGGTGGACGGTCCAGTCGTCAACCTCGTGGCTGTGCGTGATGAGCTTATCTCTGTTCAGAGAAACTGTGATATCCGAGTTTAGCGTATGGTAGTTGAGAAAATACTCTTTGATTTGCTCGCCCTTATAGCCCAAGGCGATCACGAACTCCGTAAACCCATAGTGAGCGTACCAGCGCATGATGTGCCACAGGATAGGCCGCCCACCGATCTCTACCATTGGTTTGGGGCGTACGGTGGTCTCCTCTGCCAGTCGAGTTCCCATTCCACCTGCCAGGATAACGACTCTCATAGTGTCACCATGTAGTAGTAGATGCTCATCGCTCGATCTTCGGCAGCGTAATCGTCTCCTGGCCCTGGTACTTGCCCTTCTTGTCCTTGTAGCTGCGCTCGCATTCGCCGTCCGACCCCAGGAACAGCAATTGCGATATCCCCTCGTTCGCGTATACGCGCGCAGGCAACGGCGTGGTATTGCTGATTTCCAGCGTCAGGTAGCCTTCCCACTCCGGCTCCAGCGGGGTCACATTGACGATCAGTCCGCAACGGGCGTATGTGCTCTTGCCCAGGCAGATGACCAGCACATCGCGCGGGATGCGGAAGTACTCGACCGTGCGGCTCAGCACAAACGAGTTCGGCGGGATGATGCAGACATCGCCGATGAAATCGACGAATGAACTGGGATCGAAATGCTTGGGGTCGACCACCGCCGAGTTCACATTGGTGAATATCTTGAATTCGTTGCTGACACGAATGTCGTAGCCATATGACGACAGCCCGAAGCTGACCACCCCGTTGCGGATCGAGGATTCCACAAACGGGTCGATCATCTGCCGCTCCAGCGCCATGCGCCGGATCCAGTGATCCGGTTTGATGCCCATTACATCCGCTCCGGGGCGCTCATGCCCATCAGTGCCAGCGTGCGCGCCAGCGTGGCGCGGGTGGCCTGCACCAGTTTCATGCGCGCCGCGCTGACTTCGGGCGCTTCGCCCAGTACGCGACAGTCGCGGTAAAAGGCGCTGAACGTCGTCGCCAGGCTCTGCGCGTAGGTGGTGAAGTGATGCGGCTGCAACTGGGTCGCCACCTGCTCGACGACTTCTTCCAGTTCGAGCAGCTTGCGGATCAACGCCAGCTCGCTGGGGTGTGCGAATTGATACCCGGCGCCAGTCGATTGAGATTGCCGCGCAGCGCCCGCCTTGTTATCGCCGCTCTCTTCCCGCGCCTTGCGCAGTATCGAACTGATGCGCGCGTGGGCGTACTGCACGTAGTAGACGGGATTCTCGTCGGACTGCTTCTTGACCAGATCCAGGTCGAATACGATCTTGGTATCGATCGAACGCGACAGCAGCACAAACCGCGTCGCATCGGCTCCGACCTCGTCCACCACATCGTCGAGGGTGATGATATTGCCGGAACGCTTGCCCATGCGCACTTCCTGGCCGTTGCGCATCAGTGTGATGAAGCGGTAAATCAGCAGCACGATGCGGCTGGTGTCAAGCCCCAATGCCCGCGTCACCGCCATCAGGCGCGGCACATCGCCCTGATGGTCTTCGCCCCACACGTAGATGGCGCGGTCGAAATGACGTTCCACCAGCTTATCCCATACATAGGCGATGTCGCTGGCGAAATAGGTGGGCCGCTCGCTGGGTTCGGCAATCACCTTGGGCGAGCGAATGACGACGACCTGGACGGCTTCATTCTTCTTCACGGCGTTCTCCGGCTTCTCGCCTCTGCCCTCGCTATTGCGGATGGGGCTGCCGTCTTCACTGAACCACAACGCGCCGTCATATTCCACCAGCAGTCCCTTATCGCGCAGGAGGGGCAGCACGCGCTCGAAACGGCCACTCTCATAAAGGCTGCGCTCGGAGAAGAAGTTGTCGTGATGAATTCCCACGCGAGCCAGCGAGGCGCGCACGCCGTCCATGATGCTGTCGATGCCGAGTTTGCCCAGCGCGCGGCGTGCGTCGGCGCGCGGCATTTTCAGGTAGCGGTCGCCGTCTTTGTCGATGACGGCCTTCGCGATGTCGTTGATATAGTCGCCCTGATATCCGTCCTCCGGGAACGGCTCGTCAACGCCCAGCGCCTGCGCGTAACGCGCATACACGCTTTCACCGAAATGGCGTATCTGGTTGCCCGCGTCGTTCACGTACCACTCGCGCTGCACCGTATATCCGGCTGCGCTCAGCGCATTCGCCAGCGTATCCCCGATGACCACATTGCGCCCCGATGCCACGGTCAAAGGCCCGGTGGGGTTGGCGCTGCCATGCTCTACCTGCACCGATTTACCCGCGCCGATGTCGATGTTGCCCCACGCGGCTCCTGCTGCCAGGATGCGATCGACCTGATCGGTCAGATATTGCGGCGACAGGCGGAAGTTCAAGTAGGCGCCGGCAGTGTCTACGGCCGCCATGCCATCCAGAGCCAGGCGATCTGCGATGCGCTCCGCGATCTGCGCCGGCGGCATGTGAGCCGGGCGCGCCAGTTGCATGGCAACCGACGCCGAATAATCGCCCAGTTGGGCCTGGCGCGGATGGTCAACGGTGAAAGCTGGCACGTCAAACGGCGGCAGGTCCCCCGCGACCTGCGCGACCTGGATCGCTTGCGTGATGCGGCGTTTAAGTTGTTCGCGGATCATAAGGATTGAATTATATCTTTGCGCTGCCGCAACACCTCATACAGCGCGACGGCGCCGGCGATGGATGCGTTCAGAGATTCGATGCGGCCGCGCATGGGCAGCTTCAGCAGGAAGTCCGACCGGTCGCGCAACAGCCGGCTGACGCCGTCGCCTTCATTGCCCACAATGAGCGCCAGCGGACCGCGCAGGTCGCTGCGGTAGATATCCTGCGCGCGCGGGTCATCCTGCAACGCCACAATCCACACATCGCTCTGTTTCAACGATTCCAGAGCGCGCGCCAGGTTCACGACGCGGGCCACCAGCAGGTGTTCGACGGCGCCCGACGAGGCGCCGACAACGGCGGGTGTCACGGCAACGCTGCGCCGCTCCGCGATGACGATGCCGTGTGCCCCGACCGCATCCGCCGCACGAATCAGGTTGCCGAAATTCTGCGGGTCCTGCAATGTATCGAGCACCAGCACGAGCGGCGGTTCACGGCGCTGCCGCGCCAGCTCCAGGATTACATCCAGCGTGGCGTAAGGGTACTCAGCCGCTTCGAGCGCCACGCCGTGAGCATGGTCGGAAATCGCATCCAGCGTCTGCCGCGGCACGGTGTCGATGCGGATGCGCCGGGCCTCGGCCAGGGTGAAAATATCGCGCAGGGTGGGGGACTGGCGCGCGCCTTCGGCGACAAGCAAGCGGTGCGCAGAGCGGCGGCCTGCGCGCAGGCATTCTTGAACGGCGTGCCGGCCGTAAAGGCGTTCCATGCTCATCTGATTGTAACCGGCCGTATCAGTGCGGCGTCGTTGATGGGATGGCCCTGTGCGTCGAATGCGGGCATGCGCGCGCCATCGCCGGGGCGGTACAGGCCGTAATGGACGGTGTAATCCCCTTTGGGCAAGTCTGGCGGCAGTTCGAAAGTATGCGGATCGACGACCACATCCCCGGCCCGCCACCAGCGCGCCGAGAAGTTTCCATTAGCGGCGCGCCCGTCGGCCTGCGCGACTTTCTCCCCACCGGCATTGTAGAGATGCATGAACACCGTATAGTCGTCAGTGAAATCTGCTGTGGCGCGCCAGGTCACTGTAACAGTCAACTGGCTGCCCACCTGCGTCACGCCTGTGACTGCCGGGATCGCCAGGCTCAGGTGCGGGGCTTTCATGTCGGTCGGGCGGCTTTGAGCCGGGAGCGGCGCCATATCGCCAACCTCGTAACGCTGGCGACCAGAGGGGTTGCCGGCGCCGTCGAAAGTCGGCAGGAACTGTTTGCTCTGCAGATTCCAGAATCCCACATCCATCCACAATGCGGTCGGCATCAGATTTGTGTTGGTGAGCGTAACCGGCACGCGCAGTTGGTATCGATCGGCGATGATGCCGCCGGGCTGCCAGCGCGCAGTCTGCCACATGCCGCCGCCCGGATAGGTGTCCAGCAGGAAGGCTTCCGTGTCGTTGCGGCCGTATAGGCGGATAAAGGCGCTGTAGTTCGTGCGCATCGGTTTCAGGCCCTGCCAGTACAGCGTCACGATAAATACACCACCGGGTTGGATGCGCGTGCTTTCAGTCCGATAACCGATCCAGCGGATGCTGTCGCCGAAGCGCAACTCCGTGCGCCGGATATCCGCCGGAAGCTGGTTTTCGCCGTGCAGGATCGGCGGCAGCGCGTAGGCGGGCTGTATGTACACAAACGGGCTGGCCAGCGTCAATACCGCAAACCCGGCGCAAAGCATGACCAGTGCCGCGCGCGCCAATGTCGGCGCCATCCGGTTTATCACCGCGCTGGCGGATTTCAAAGGCCAATAGGTCAGGCGCCACAAACCCCAGGCGATAAACGTTGAGATGACCGTGATTACCGGGAAGAGCAGACGGCCCTGGCTGGCCAGTGTCATGGAAGTCCAGCGTACCAGTGCGGCGAATTCGACCCCAAACGTCCCCAGGCACATCAGCGCGGCAACCCCCTGCCGCGTGTCATGTTTATTCCTGACCCAGTCCCGCCCGACCAGCAGCAGACCAGCAGCAGCCAGAATCAGCGTGGCATCGAAGACGCCGTAAATCCAGTCTGCCATCGGGATGTTCACCGCGCCGAACAGCCCGAGGTAGGCCTTGCGAAAACCGTCCCATTCGCCCAGCAGTTCCAGAGGGGTAGGAAGTCTGTCGCGCATCCCGGCGATAGTCGCCATCATGGTCGTGCCGGTGAAATCACCCTGATACAGCCAGGCGTTGCGCACGTACCACCATCCCGCAATGATGCCGGTCAGCAACAGTATCAGGAGCAGTTGAGCGATGCTGGTTCGCATCGCCCTGCCACCGGCGCGGCGCCAGAGTCCACGCCACTCGCTGAACAGGATCGCCGCGGGTACGATGACCACCAGCGCCAGCGCCGACGACTTGGCGATGGCGGCGCAGCCCAGTACGGCGCCCAGCATGATGGCGCGCCGCCAGGTCAGCCCGGAGCGCACAATTCGCGCACCCAGCAGCAGCCCCAGCGACGACAGCAGCGCAGCCAGCGTATCATTGTTCACCGAGGCGCTGATAAAGACGAACATGGGATTGAATGCCGTCAGCGCCGCCGCAGCCAGCGGCATCAATGCCTGGAAGCGCGGCGCATCCGCCGTGCCATCGTCGGGCAGCAGCGTTCTCGCCAGCAGATACGTAAATCCCACCGTCAGTGCGCCCATAATGACGCCGATCACGCGGATCAGATGCACGACCAGCGCCGTGCCATGCCACGGGAACTGCTCCGCATTGCCATGGATCAATTGATTGAAGTTGTTGGTTGCATCAGCCCGGCCCAGACGCGCGTGCGGGTTGAATTGCGCCACCTGCATGAAATCGCCGCGGTCAAAGGGCAGCGCCGCCAGCGCCATCAGGGCGTAGTACAAAGGGGGTTGACTGCCTTCTTGCTCGTAAAAACCGTGTTGCGCGGGCTTCTGAACAGGCAGGCCTTTACCTTGTGCCAACTGCTCCACCATGGCATAGTGGCGCACCTCATCGGATACATCCAGTAACGGGGTGCTGACGCTGTAGATCAACCCGCTGACAACGAAAATAGCCAGAATGGCAATGAGTACAAAGTGAGCTGGCGGGCGTTCCGGCGTGGCGTTGGCTTTCATTGGCAATCGCTCACTTATCATATACGATATGCCGTATGCAGTGAGCCGGCAATCGGGATAACATGAGCCAGTGACCGCCCGGTGCGGCAATCACACTACAATACGACCGAGGTAGGCGACAACATGGTAAAAATCGTCACGGACTCGACCTGTGATCTGTCAAAGCAGCAAGCGGAACAATATGGCCTGGCGGCGGTAGCGCCGCTTTATGTCCTGTTCGGGAAGAAAACTTACCAGGATGGCGTCACAATCAACAACGAGCAGTTTTATGGGCAACTGAAGACGAATCCCAGCTTCCCTTCCACATCGCAGCCTTCGGTTGGCGACTTTGCCAGTATTTACAGGCAATTTCCTGGCGAGTCCATCGTCTCGATCCATGTGTCGCGCGACCTCAGCGGCACGATTGGGTCGGCGGAAGCGGCGCGCGAGCTGGTCGGCGGCGACATCACCATCATGGACAGCCGCAATGTCAACGCCGGACTGTCGCTGCTCGTCATTGCTGCCGCTGCCATGGCCAGGCAGGGCGCAACCGCATCTGAAATCAGGCGAGAGATCGAGGCGCTGGTTCCGCGCACCCGCCTGCTTTTTGCGCTGGAGACGCTGGAGAACCTGCGGCGCGGCGGGCGCATCGGCGCGGCGCAGGCGTTCCTGGGCAGCATGTTGCAGTTTAAACCGATCATTGCAGTCAAGGATGGCCGGCTGGAGCCAGTGGAGCGCGTGCGCACGATGTCGCGTGCGGTAACCCGCCTGAAGGAGATAGCGGCGCAGGACCTGGGATCGTCTGCGGGGCACCGCATCGCCTTCATGCATGCGGACGCGCCGGCAGCCGCACAGGAACTGATGGCGGCATGCGGCAAAGAAATATCGATTAAAGAACCGGTTGTGATCGAAGCCGGGCCGGTCGTCGCCACCCATTCAGGCCCCGGCGCAGTCGGGATAGCCTATATAGCCTGATGCGCACCAAAATTGTCTGCACGCTGGGCCCGGCCACCGATCCGGAGCCGGTCCTGCGCGAGATGGTCCGCGCAGGCATGGATGTGGCGCGCGTGAATTTCTCGCACGGCACACATGATGAACATGCCCGCCGCATCGAAATGGTGCGCCGGCTGGCGCAGGAAGAGAACCGGCTGGTGGCGGTGCTGGGTGATCTGCAGGGACCTAAATTCCGGGTCGGCGAAATCCCGCCTGGCGGGGTTAGCCTGGTGCGCGACCACACCGTCATGCTGTCGTCGCGCAGCGCCTTCGGCGGCTCGAATGAATCGACGATTATCCCGCTCCCGCATGCTGACCTGATCGCCGCGGCGGCCACCGGCCAGCGGGTACTGATCGACGACGGCTCGCTCGAACTGGCGGTCACCGGTGTGCCGCAGGATGGCGCCGTGCTGTGCCGCGTAGTCACCGGTGGCATACTGACATCGCACAAAGGCGTGGCTATACCAGGCGCACATCTGGCGGTATCGTCAATCACCGAAAAAGATCGGGTCGATGTGCAGTTTGCGGTCGCGCAGCAGGTCGATGCCGTGGCGCTGTCGTTCGTGAGAAGCGCCGCCGACATCCGGGCTTTGCGCAGCCTGCTGGCGGAGCTTAAGGGAAATCAACTCGTCGTTGCCAAGATCGAAAAGCCCGAAGCCGTCGACGACCTGGCGAACATCCTGCGCGAAGTGGACATCGTCATGGTGGCGCGCGGCGACCTGGGAGTCGAAGCGCCCGCCGAGGATGTGCCTTTTTACCAGAAGAAAATCATCCATAGTTGCCTGCGCGCAGGCGTCCCGGTCATCACCGCCACACAGATGCTGCAAAGCATGATTCACGCCCCGCAGCCAACGCGCGCCGAGGCCAGCGATGTGGCTAATGCGGTGCTGGACGGCACCGATGCTGTGATGTTGAGCGCGGAAACTGCCGCAGGCGATTATCCGGTCGAGTCGGTGCGCGCACTCGAACGCATCGCTTCACGGGCGGAACAGGATTGTGCAGCCGGTATGCTGCTGGCGGCAGGTGCACTCAATCTGGCCGGCGCCGATATCCCGTCGCCCGACCCGGCGACGGAAGCCATTACAAGGGCGGCCGTCGAGATTGCCCGCAGCATTAATGCCAAGGTGATCGTGTGTACGACGCGCTCAGGCTTCACGGCGCGCATGGTGGCGCGCCATCGGCCGGCTACACCCATCATCGTCGTCACCACAAGCGAGCGCACCAGCCGGTTCAGCGCGTTCATCTGGGATGTGCGGGCCGTCGTCATGCCGAATTACACAGGCATCGACGAAATGTTCGAAGCGGCGCGGCAGTATGTACTGGACAAGAAACATGCCCAGCCCGGCGACCGCATTGTGATCACCGCCGGCGTGCCGTTAGGCAGCGGCTCAGGCAAAACCAACCTGATTAAAGTTCACACCCTGTAATGGCGGATACGCCGCCGGCACGCTCACGCCGGGGCCGGTGGATTATTCCAGCGGTTCTTCCCGGCTGATCAGAGGTTTGATGGCTGTCGCCGTCGCCTTGCCATCGTCTCCGGCGGAGTGGGGGCGCCCCGGAACCGCCGGAGTATCCTCTTCCGGCTGGCTCATCGTTTGACTGTATGAGGGCTGCGTCTGTCCCTGTCCGCGTGAGCTGACGCGATCCATCAGATTTTCAATCGCGCCGCCCACTTTATCGAGCAGGCCGGTGAATCCGGAGCTGGTCGTCGCGTTGCCATCGTCGGACGCTATGGCGGGATTGGTCTGCTGGACCGAAGGGGGCAATGATGGCTTCGCCTGCGACGATGCGGGCGCTACGCGGCGGCGGGCGGGCTTGTTGATGGCCGATGTCTCCGGCTGAAGCGTCTCGCCGCAGTACGGGCACAGGTCCCAGGACAGGTGAACGGCGCGATGGCAGTTCGGGCAGGAACTGCGCAGCGTCGTATGGCACGCCGGGCAGTAAACCATATCGTCATCGACGCGCCGGCCGCATGACGGGCAGAATTCCTGCCGCTCAATGCTGGCAAGCAGCGACTCTTCCTCCAGCGCTCTCACATAGCCCTCCGCCAGTGTTTCACGAGGGCGGAGCATAAAGTAAACCAGAATGCCGGCTATGGGTATCACACCGACCATGACGGTAGCCAGAACCTGCACCAGCACGTCGCGCGAGCGTGAACGGATATCGCGGAATGTCCAGATTGCCAGGCCGCCAATCAGAGCGGCGCTGATCGCACCGATCACGGCGACGACAGTGACGATCAGGTTGCTAATGTTCTCCATCAGCCGCGATTATACTGGACGAACAGCGGGGTGATGACAGCGAATGACAAAAGCAGCTTCATTGCGTGAAAGCGGGTTGACCGTGGATGTGCGCGGCCGGGAAGCGCAGGTCGAGTATCGCGCGCTGATCAGCGATATTCCCGAAGGCGAACGCCCGCGGGAGCGCTTTCGGGCGGTCGGACCTGCTGGAATGTCTCAACGCGAATTGCTGGCCATACTGGTCCGCATGGGGCCGCGCGGCATCGGCGCGCTGGCGCTGGCGGACCGGCTGCTGCTGGAATTCGACGGGTTAAGCGGCCTGGCGCGCGCAGACCTGGACGAACTGCAACGCATCGAGGGCATCGGCCCGGTAAAAGCCGTCGAGATCAAAGCGGCGTTGGAACTGGGTAAACGCATGATCTTGAGCGCGCCGGAGCAGCAGCGCACACAGATCAAAGCTCCGGCGGATGCGGCCCAGATGCTGATGCTGGAAATGGGCGTGCTGGAACAGGAAGAAGTACGCACCCTGCTGCTCGATGCGCGCAATCGCGTAGTGTCGCTGGCGCAGATTTATAAAGGAAGTTTGAACACGGCCAATATGCGGATCGCAGATGTCTTTAAGCCCGCCATACGCGCGAATTGCGCCTCCATCATCGTTGCGCACAATCACCCTTCAGGCGATCCGGCGCCATCCGCGGACGATGTTAAAGTGACCAGGACGCTCGTCGATGCCGGCAAACTGCTGGATGTCGAAGTGCTTGACCACATCGTCATCGCGCAGAACCGCTATGTCAGCCTGAAGGAGCGCGGTCTCGGCTTTGATAGCTGAGGTGCCGTCAGCCCGCGCTGTCGATCTTTACACCTCCGTACATGGCCGACCATAACCACATGCCAGCACCATCGCCAGCACGGCTCCGTCCAAGGGTTGACCGCTGGTGGTTACTTGCCGCCGTATGCGTGGTTCTGCTGGCGTACCTGCTGCGCGTTTTTCACCTGGACACGCAAAGTATATGGTTTGACGAAGGCTGGTCCTGGCACCTGGCCGGTATGCCGCTTGGGCAGATGGCGCGCGTCACCGCGGACGACCGCAGCCCCTTCCTGTACTATGCGCTGCTTCACGGCTGGATCGCGTTAACGGGCGACTCGGAGTTTGCCATGCGTTTCCTGTCGGTCTGCGCCGACACGGTGACCGCTGCGCTGGTGATCGCACTGAGCCGTGCGCTGGGCGGCAGACTTCGGCTGGTCTGGCTGGCCGGCTTGCTGTATGCCGTCGCGCCCTTTGCAGTCTGGTACGCCCAGGAAACCCGCATGTACGCATTGGTGGCGACATTTTGCGCGGCGTCAAGTTACTGGCTGTGGCGATGGCTGAACGCCCCTGGCCGGCTGCGATATCTGGTCGCATCGGCGCTGCTGTTGGCCGGCGCGGCATATCAGCATTACTACGCCATATTCCTGCTGCCCGCTCAAGGTCTGGCCGTGTTGCTGTACCTGCTGGCGCAAACCTGTAGCGCACGAGCATCCGGCGTGATATCATCCTGGCGTGAACGGTATGCAGAAGCCCGGCGCAGATTTATCCGCTGGTTCGTCGCGGCGTTACTGGTCGCCGCTTCACTGATACCCTGGTTGATTTATGCCTCGGTCGGCTTCGCCTATGACGATGGCTTTGTTTTCCCGCTCAATACCGTATCCGGTCGATTGGGAGAGTGGATTGCGGCATTTGCCAACGGCGGCCTGGCGCGCACGCCGGAAGCCTGGTGGCCGGCAGCGCTGCTCGTAGCGGTTATCGCCGCCGTGGCGAGTTATGCGATATCAGGGCGCCGACAAAGCGTACTATTCCTTGCCGCTCTCATTACAGGCTCGCTTCTGGCGGCTGCCGTAGCCGTTCGCGTGGTATATCCCTACCGCTCCGTGTTCCATCCGCGCTACCTGATCTACACCGTGCCGTTGGCTGTTGTATTGCTGGCAGGCGTTCCGCAGGTTCGCGCGCCGTGGTTTCGCTGGCTCGCTGCTGCTTTGGCGTTGGTTGCGGCTGTATCCATGGCGGTGTTGTGGCTGCCGCCGCTGTACGCCAACTATTTCGATCAGGCGGTATACCGCGATGATGTCCGGCTGTCCACGCGCCACGTCGTTGAGGCGCTGTTGCCGGGCGATGTCGTGGTCATGACGCGCGATAACTACGCCGTGCGATACTACCTGAAGCGTTCGTACCCACAGCAAATCCCCCGCTTCCTGGCCATGCCCGCCGGACTTCACGGTGTGCTGAGTTCCGACAGCGCCCTGCTCGATACTCTGAATGCACTGGCTCCGCAGCGGGTCAGGCTGTTCCTGTGGCAGGATGCGGTTGTCGATCCCCAGCGCCTGGTCGAGTCGACACTGTGGGCGAATGGATACGAGATGGGAGAAATCGACTTCGGGCAGATCAGGCTTCCCTTGTACCGCGTCCAGGCACTGCCGCTGCGCGCCCCGGCTTTTCAGCCCGCTGACGCCATCTTCGGAGGGCAACTGGCGCTGACAGGTTACTGGCTGCGCGGGCAGGGCCAGCCGGGGAACTGGTTCTACACGCTCCTTGTGTGGAAGCCGTTGCAGAAGCTGGCGGTAAACTACAAAGTATTTGTGCATGTACTCGATGCTGCGGGGCACATTGTGTTCCAGCGCGACAAGCTTCCGCTCAGCGATCTGGTTCCCATGTCGTCGTGGGTGCCCGGCGAACCCGTGCGCGATTCGTATGCGATGGTCATCCCGGCGAATCTGCCGGCTGGCGAGTATCGGGTTGCTGTAGGCGTATATGGGCCATCCGGGGCGGAGCCGCGTCTGCCTGTCGTGTCGTCGTCTCAGACGGTAGCCGACAGATCAATCATCCTGGGCACATTGCAGGTGCGCAAACGATGAAGACCAACCAGCGCGAACTGTGGACCGTCGCTATCCTGACGATGGCAGGCATGGCGCTGCGCATCGCCGACCTGACGGGCAGGAGCCTGTGGATCGATGAAAGCCTGACATTGACCCGCATAGCCGGCACGTGGCCGGAAGTTCTCAGAAATGTCGTCGTCATGCAGGGTATCTACACGACGGACCTGCATCCGCCGCTCTTTTTTGCGCTGGAAAAAGCCTGGCAGTACTTTGCGGGCAGCAGCGAATTTGCGCTGAAGCTGATACCGGCGTTCGCCTCGCTGCTGCTGGTGCCTGCCACCTATGCGCTGGGGCGGCGCATCGGCTCGCGCCGCGTCGGCCTGATTGCTGCGCTGCTGGCGCTGCTGTCGCCGGCTTACCAGTGGTATGGCCACGAGCTGCGCATGTACACGCTGGTGCCGCTGCTGGCCGGCTTAAGCGACTACAGCCTGATTGCGGCGCTGGGCGGCAGGAAAACCCGCGCGTACTGGTGGGTTGCCTGGATTGTCATCACGGCCGGCGCGTTATTGACGCATTACTCGTCCTTCGCCCTGTTTGGCGCGCAATTCATCTACATTGTTCTATACATACTGCATCAACGCCCGCGCGTCTCCAGGCGCGACCTCGCTTTGATCGGTGTCATCATTGTCATCATCGTGACGGCGGCGCTCATGGTCGGCGTCGGCGCCGATGTGTTCTACCGTGCGCGCCAGTTGCTCCACGGCCTGCAGAATCCTGACATGGCGATGACGCCCTTCAGCGATATCGTGCTGAATGTTTTCAACAGCATGTTATTCGGGCAGAATGCCTCCGACCCGACGGGCACCGTTTTTACCTGGTTTGTGCTGATCGTAGCCGCATCGGGACTGCTGGCGCCGACGATATATGGCCGGCACCCTCAGAGCAAGCCGTTCTCAGTTTCAGCGCGCGTGTTCCTGGGTCTGGTCACCATCGTGCCCATGCTGGTCGTGCTGCTGTACGTGTTGATCGAACATTCGCCCAGCTTTCGTTATTCGATCCTCACCGTCCCGGCGATTCATGTCGTGCTGGCGGGTGTATTCAGCGCGGCTCTAGCGGCATCAGGCAGCATCCGGCGGGGATCATTCAGGGCCTTGCGCGCAAACGCCGCGCGCATCATCCCGCGTGCGGCGGCGACTGCGGTCGGCCTGACGGCGCTGGCTGCCGTTTTCGCCGCCCAACTCTTCGGCCTGGCGTTTACCTTCATCCGCACACCTTCCTGGCAGGACGACTGGCGCGGGATGGCGCAATATATCCGCAATAACTGGCAACCCGGCGATCTGTACCTTATAAACCTGTATACGCCGGAAGACGAAATGCGCATCCTGCTCAAGGATGTGCCGATGGACATCATGCCCTTGCAGGCATTCCCGGAAAATGACGCCGCGCGCCTGGCTGCGTTCCGAAACTACAGACGCATCTGGTTCTCAAATACAGGCGGCGTGAAGCTGAACGCCGGAACTTCGAACGGGCGGGCCCTGCTGCAGTTGCATCTGCAGGAGCAGTTGTCATTTCCCAGCCAGACAAATATCCTGCAGTTGATGCTGTTCGATGTCACTTCGCCCGTCAGCAGCATCGTGCCGGCAACCGCTCAGCTATTGAGCGGCTCTCAGCCGGTGACGCAGAATCCGTCGCTTGCCGCCTATGAGATACAGGCAGGTAATCCATATAACCGCTACCCCAATATGCGTCTGTCTCTATACTGGCGCAGACCGGAAGGGAATCCACCGCTCAATGCCTATAGCGTCGCCGTGCGCATCGTAACCGGCGACCGGCGCGTCTGGGCGGACTGGTTCCTGCCCGCTAAACTTGGAGAAGCGCCGCCGGACTGGAATGCCACAAACCTGTACCGCGCCGACTACATCGTGCCGTTGCCCATCGGCCTGCCATTGCAGCCGTACCACCTGGTGTTAGGGCTTGGCGCGGGAGATAAAGCGGAAGTCTATGAGACGATCGACCGGCCACTGCCTGCGGCATCTGTCGGCTGCTGCATCCGCATACTTCGCTGGCCCGCGGGAGCCGGCGCGGATAGTTCCAGCGTGTGGTCGGGCAACGGCGCTGCCATCACAGCGGTGGAGTATCCGGCGGAGATCATGCCGGGTGAAATCCTGCCGGTAAACCTCACCTGGCAACTCAGCCGCCCCGCTGCATCAGGCTGGCAGACCGTTCTGCATCTGGATGGACTGCTGGGCGGCAGTGTCGCACAATCCACCGCAATGGCTGGGAGCGCGGAGTCACCTGTAACTGCCTGGCCCACCGGCGAGCCGGTGCGCGATATGCAATCGCTGCAGGTGCCGTTCACGGTATGGCCGGGACTCTACCGCCTGTCACTGCAACGCCTGTTCACGTCCGGTGTTCCAGCGGATGGCACTGTACTTGGACTGGTGCGAGTCCGGGAGTTCCCTTTCGGCCCGGTTCCTGCGGACATCGCTCATCCGGTCAGCGGCGATGCGGGCCCGCTCCGGCTGCTCGGCTATTCATTGAACGAACCATTCGAGCGGGGCGTGACTCTGCGGTTTCACCTGTACTGGCGCGTGACGTCTCAGCCTGACCGCGATGGCGTCCTGTTCCTGCATGTGATCGGCCCTGACGGTAAAATGGTGGCGCAGGATGACAATCCCCCCGAACAGGGCAAACGCCCAACCTTGACTTATCGGCCCGGCGAAGGGATTGACCAACTGCATCGGCTGGTGATTCCCGGAGATGCCCTCGCGGGGCAGTATCGATTATATGCAGGTGTGTATGACCGGAATGGCGGGCAGCGCTGGCCCGCGCGGCAGGATGGAGCGCCAGCGCAGGACAATCTGTTGTACCTTGGTTCGCTGACTTTACCGCCCCTGCCGGATCACAGTCAACTTACGGAGCAAGCCTATCTCCCGCTGGTAATCCGCGGGGACTAAATGCGCCATGTCCAGAGAAGCCGTTGCCTGCAGGCACGCATTCACTCCTGCCGCCGCACAGCGGCGAGGGGCCGTGCTGCATCTCATGGCAATCGTGTGGCGGATTGCCTGCGCATTCGCCGTTGCGGTGAGCCTGCGGCTGCTCCCGGCACCGGCGCAAACGACCGATAAATCATCCGTCCTCACGGCGATCAATCAGGTGCGTCTGTCCAACGGATTGACGCCGCTGGCCGTCAACCCTGCCCTTGAGAAAGCCGCCCAGCAGCACAGCGACGATATGGCCGGCCAGTCCTTTGTCGATCACACCGGCTCGAATGGCTCCAGTCCGGTCGACCGCCTCAGCGCCGCCGGTTATCCCGCCTGGCAGGACACGCGCGTGTGGGCGGAAAGCATCTACGCGGGCAGCCACGGCTTTACAGAGGCTCTTGACTACTTCATGAAAGACGATGCACAACGGCGCAATCTGCTGGCGTCGCGCTATCGCGAGGTTGGCATCGGCGTGGGCGTTTCTACCAATGCCAATGGCGTGCAGATGGTGTACTGGACGCTCGACTTCGGGTCGCAGCCGAATGTGCTGCCCATTTTCATCAACGACGGTGTCACGCTGATCAACACCCCGCAGGTCGCTATCCATCTGACTCAGGAAGATGCCGTCCCGGGCGGGGAAGGCGCCGCAATCGGCCGGATTATCGACGTGCGTATCAGCAGCGAATCGACGTTCAAAAACGCCGCATGGCAGCCCTGGGAACCGCTGATCCCCTTTACTTTCGACTCGAAACCGGGCCTGAAAAGCGTCTATGTGCAGATGCGCGATGGCGGCGGGCGCGTCACGGCATCGACTGCCAGCGTGCAGTACGATCCAAACAGCACGCCGCAGGTAGCGCCGGTGGCGCCGGGTTACCGAGTCAGCCCGGTGTTGCCGACGGATACACCCGCCGAAGCCACCCCGACGCCTGCGCCGGCGCGGACTGCTCAGGCGGTTGCGACATCCGGGCGCGAGCCTGCAGCGACGGCGCTCCCGACATCGCCGGCGATCATCGCGATGCCGTCGGTTACCGTTGAAGTCGCCATCACAGCGAGTCCACGGCCTCCCACGCGGGAACCGCGAACGCCAAAGGGTGAGGCCGGCGCCACGATACCGGACGCTGTATTTGTCATCTACCTGATCGGGCAAACGCTGTTGATAGCGGCGGGCATCTACGGCTTCTTCCACTCCAAAGCAAGCGCCGTTGCGAAGCCGCCGAACTGCCGATAGGCGGTAAATCGATACAGCTCCGTTTTGCCGGCGGGGTGATTTATAGTAGCGCCATCATGAACATCGTTGTGTTGAATGACTTCTCCGAAGATTTAGCCGACTATATCAGGCGTTCCGTCCCCCAGGCGACGTTTTCTTTCTATCTGCCGGAACAGCTCGGGGCGATTCTGGCTGAGGTGCTGGCTGCAGCCGAAGTGCTTTATACAACAGGTCCATTGCCCGAACGTAGCACAGTCCCCCGGCTGAAGTGGGTGCAGGTGCATTCCGCTGGCGTGGACCATATCGTGGGCAATCCGTTGTTCCATGCGCCAGGATCTGAAACGGACGGCGCTGTGCAACTGACGACGGCATCCGGCGTG